>NZ_JBFTXJ020000020.1 GCF_041379945.2 Aneurinibacillus sp. REN35
TTCAGGGTATAAGATAAAACCCCGCGTCCAAATTTTTGGACGCGGGGTTTTTGTTATGTATGTCATTATCCATTTGTTGAATATAGACCAATTCCTTGACGTTCATGTTTTACTACATAGCTCTTTTTTTCTTTTTTCCATTTTTGTATGCGTAGGACTGTAAATAAACGCGGAATACTAAGGGTGATGTGAAAAGCGAGCAGTAAAAGTCCATGCAGCGGTTTTGACCAGGCTGCCAGTCCTATTCCTGAAGCAATGCCCAAAAAGAAGAACATCCATTCAATTTGCTGATAATCGGAAATCGACAAGGGGAGCTTTGTTTTCCATCCTCCCCATGGTGAGAAAAAGGCATCAATGTGCCAACTCATTGAAATAGAAGATACAAAGCAATACAAAAAAAGTGATATTCCTTGGAGAACCCATAAAATTGCGAGGTAACCAAATGATTGTAGAATATTTTGATCGGTAGCATGAAGATAATTTTGTGCAAAGTAGAAAAAACTAAGCATCATATTTAATTGAATAAAGATCGTAAGTAAATTCCAACGATAACGGTAGTGGAGAGTATGACTATAAATAGTTGTTGAGTTTTTATTTTCTATTTTCCCTTTATTAGTTTTTCCCAGCTTCATCTTTCATTCTCCTATTAAAATGTAAGTTATATTTGTTATTTGATCTACCTAATCTTTCATTATCCTCATTATCGGGTTTGGAGGGGGAAATTTGCATACTACAATAGAAGGAAAATCATTGATTTTTTTTGTAGGAGCCAACAAAATAGAAAGCGTTATTTTTGGCATTGAGAACCCTTATGAAAAAAAAGTGCAAAGTATGCGACGATTATTAGGCGGCATATATGGCGTACCTGTATTGACTCTTCCCCTGCGTGAAGCAGAAGTCGCGTATAATTTTTATAACGAGTATAAAGTAGGTACATATTTTCCTGAAAGGATATTACGTCAGTATTGTTTAAAGCGTAAAGCAAAGTATATCGTAGTACGGCGTGCGTTAGGCCTACATTCAGCTATCGGCCAAAATAAGCAGATGCCTTGTGAGCAAGAATGGATTGATTGGATGGAGGAGACTGTGTTCCCTACGCTGGCTTCCCGCTTCAATAATTGCAGGAATCAACCGTTTACTTTTGCCATCTGGAGCGATCCGCAATCCCGTGCAGCAGCATATGTGGTAGAAAAGCTGCGCTCGTTCCCACATCGTATTCACGCCTTTCCGCTATGCCCAGCTTCTCTATGTTCTTCTTCGGAGGGAACGATTCAATATCATGATAGATGGCAGGCACTAGAGAATGCATCTGTGCTGTTTATGCTTGAACAAGCATCTACCTTTCTAACGCTTCCGCTAAAAGATTGGAAGATGCGGCAGGCCACGATGAAACATCGGGTCATTGTTGACCCGTACGGCTTATATGAACCAGAAGAGATGGAAGCCATTGATTGTGATTATATGGGCTATGGATATTTTCCCTAACATTTTTCCTGTATTCTGTATAGAATAAGAAGAAATAGGGAACAATGGTGTAAAAAAGATGAAGGTGATATATAATGATGGAGCAGGAAAACCACGGCTGCATTGTATGCGGCAAGGAAGAGTCTCAGGGCATCTTCATTTTTGATTCATTCGTCTGTCAGCAATGTGAGCAGGAAATTGTCACAACGGACGCTTCAGAAGATAAATACCGATTTTTCATTCGGCAGATGCGAAGCATCTGGCTTAAGCAAAACGCCTGAACCCTTCTTAGAATTAAGAAGGGTTTTCTTTTTGAGAAAATATAGCACCATATCAATACATAATGACAAAGGAGAACAACAATGAATCATGAAAGCGCTCCGCTGTATGAAGCTCTCTGTGCATATGCTAAGAACAAGAACACGACTCTTCATGTGCCAGGGCATAAAGACGGTGAGACATTTGATGCGCAGGCAATGGCGCATTTTCAGTCCATTCTAGAATTGGATGCGACAGAAATTAGCGGACTTGATGATCTGCATCATCCGACAGAAGTGATTGCACAGGCCCAGCAGCTTGCTGCCAATGCATTTGGGGCCGAGCATACATTTTTTCTTATTGGCGGCACGACAGCAGGTAATCTAGCTGCGGCACTTACGCTGTGCTCGCCCGGTGACACCATTCTTGTGCAGCGTAATGCACATAAGTCAGTGTGTAACGGATTATTGCTTGCAGGCGCCCATCCAGTATATATGGTTCCGCAGATCGAACCTATGACTCAGGCTGCTGCAGGTATCCATGCGGAGCAACTACAAGAAGCGCTGTCTAAATACCCAGAGGCAAAAGCAGTTTGGATAACCAACCCCAACTATTATGGAATGACGCAGGACGTTAGGGCGCTTGCAGAGATATGCCATGAAGCAGACCTTCCCCTTATTGTAGATGAAGCGCATGGCGCCCATCTTGGACAGGTCGAGGCTTTGCCTCCTTCAGCTCTGCAAGCGGGGGCGGATCTGGTGGTCCAATCCACACATAAAATGCTTACAGCTATGACCATGGCTTCAATGCTGCATGTACAGGGAAGACGAATTCCTATACAAAGGCTTGCCAGTGTGCTGTCCATGATTCAATCAAGCAGCCCATCGTATCCATTGATGGCCTCTCTAGATGTTGCGCGTCGCTATTTAGTAGTGCAGGGGCGAAGGCAACTTCCTCGTACCATTGTAAAGCTAGAACAGCATCGCGCAACACTCAATAAGCAGCTTGAGCATTTATTATTATGGCATGCAGAAGAAAGCGACCCATTAAAGTGGGTGATCACCTCCTGTCATACGGCTCTGTCGGGATATCAATTGCTTGATGCATTGCAGAAGAGAGGATACGTAGCTGAAATGGCGGATATAAAAAATGTTGTCCTTGTTTTTTCCATTGCCGCATCTGATATGGATATACAGCGAATTGCAGATGCCATCCTAGAAATTGACCGGATGCTGTGCAACTTGCCTTCCAATAAAGACGAACCTGGGTTTCAAAACGATCAAAGTGAAAGGCTGTCAGCAGGTACGAAAGAAGTAATTAAGCCATCTATATCGCTTCAGGAGGCTTTTCATAGCGATAAGGAAAAGGTCCGTATAGAAGAGGCTGAAGGCAGAATCTGTGCAGAGATGGTGATTCCATATCCCCCAGGTATTCCCCTACTTACGCCAGGGGAGAGGATCACAGCTGCCCACATTGAAACAATACATCGTATTGAGCGTGCAGGTGGTTACTTTCAGGGTGCTTTGGACGAACAGATGAAGGCGATCTTCGTACTGGTCAACCGGTAGTTTTTCGATTATGATAACATCATACAAAACAAGGGAGGATTCAACTGTTGAAGGGTTGTTTTGTGACATTTGAAGGTACGGATGGGTCGGGTAAAACCACCCAGATTGCACTATTATATAAGTTTTTACAAGAGATGGGTCATGATGTCCTACTGACACGGGAGCCAGGCGGTACAAATATTAGCGATGCCATTCGCTCTCTCCTGTTAGACCCCAAGAATAGCGAAATGCAGCAGGAGACGGAAGTTCTGCTCTACGCTGCCTCACGTGCGCAGCATGTCCGAGAGAAGATCATTCCAGCACTTGCTAAAGGAACCATTGTTTTGTGTGATCGCTTTGTAGACGCAAGCATCGCGTATCAAGGCTATGGCCTTGAGCTTCCCCTTACTGAGGTAACGAATATAAACCGATTTGCTACCGGTGGATTGACGCCAGATGTAACATACTTTCTTGATTTGCCCCTTGAGGTAAGTCAGGAACGCCTGCAGCAGCGTTTCAGCTTACAGGAGGGACCTGATCGCATTGAGAGCAAGCCCGCTGCCTATCATCAGAAAGTACGACAGGGATTTGCTGCCATCTGCCTTGAGCATGCCGATCGGATCGTCAAAATTAATGCGGCGCGTGATATTGACTCCGTACAAAAAGAAGTACGCGAACATTTCCTCCACTATCTTGCTCATCGAGGGTAACGCATTTTTTTAAATGGGTGGATGCGTAAAGCCGTGCAATAAAGGGAAAAGGGTGATTTCCATGCGGATTGGAGAAAATATGCCGATCGACAAAACATTGGGTGTTGAGCCAAAGCAAAAGGTTATTCCTCAATATGATGTTGATTTTGATGAAGTGATGCAGAACCGCAGTCAGCAGCTTAATGTTGATAAGTTCAATAAGCTGATCGAACAAATTGACAGGCAGGGTGAGCGGCTTGCCAAGTTCCGTACCATTAAGGATCTAAAAGAATACAAATCGTTGGTTAAAAACTTCATGGAAGAAGCAGTAAAAAACGGGGTGGCCCTAGAAGAACGGCACGGTTTCAGCCGCCGCGGCCGAAGCAAAGTATATAAAATTATTACCGAAGTAGACAAGAAGCTAACAGAAGTAACGGATGCCGTATTAAAAAAGGAACAAAAGGGAATTAACATTCTTGATACGGTTGGTGAAATCCGAGGCTTGCTTATTAATATGTACATGTAGTAAATCAAGCGAAAGAAGTGTGGATCGATAATGTGGAGTGAATATACGACACAAAGACAGGTCGCCGAACTGCTGCATCGCAGCATGCAACATAACCGTCTTTCGCATGCGTATCTCTTTGTTGGCCCCAAAGGAGCCGGCAAGAAAAAAATGGCTCAGCATCTTGTTAAGGCGATTTTTTGTTTACAGCAAAATGGAGACAGTTGTGGAAAGTGTAAGAATTGCCGATTGATTGAAGAAGGCAATCACTTAGACGTGCATTGGGTGGAGCCGGATAAGAACATTATTCGCATGAAACAAATCGAAGACCTCCAGAAAAAATTTGCATATCGTGCAGCAGAGTCCAGTCATAAAGTATATATTATGGAAGAAGCCGATAAGATGAATCAAGAGGCGACGAACCGTCTGCTGAAATTCTTGGAGGAGCCCCCACAGGGTGTGGTGGCCATTCTTCTCACCAGTAATATTCATGATCTTTTACCTACCATTCTTTCCCGCTGCCAAATCCTTCACTTTAATGCACCTTCTCCAGAAGCAATTGCAAAGCTTCTTGAACAAGAAGGAGTAAGACCGGGCTTGGCCAGGGCTTCTGCTCATATTGCCAACGATATAGACGGTGCGCGCACATTATGTCAAACAGAATCGTTTGCGCAGGTAAGAAGCCTAGTGATACAATTAAGTGAGGACATTATGGAACGAGGCGCATATGCTCTCGTTACCCTTCATGATAAACTCCTTAAGCAGGAGAAGGACCCTGAAAGAATTGCCCTGTTTCTTGATTTATTGCTGCTCTGGTTTCGTGATTTATTACTTTTTTTGCTGGGACAGGAATCCCAGATTACGAATAATGATCAGATGGAGCCCATTCGGAAACAGGCATTGCGCATCAGTCAGCGCAGACTTGTGGATGGAATGGGGACAATCCTGGTAACGAAAAACAGGCTTACGCATTATGCGAACCTGCAGTTATCCTTGGAAGATATGGTGCTTCGTCTGCAGGAGGGATAACATTTTGTTTGATGTAGTAGGTGTTCGCTTTAAGAAAGCGGGCAAGATATATTATTTCGATCCGGGTGAATTTCCGGTTGAGAATCATGATGCTGTAATTGTAGAGACAGCACGGGGAGTAGAGTACGGACAGGTGGTTATCGGTCGTAAGCAAGTGAGCGAAGATGATGTTGTATTGCCGCTGAAGAAGGTGCTGCGTATTGCTGATGAACAGGATCGTCTTCAAGTGGAGGAGAACCGCAGGCTTGCTCAGGAAGCTTTCGGCACCTGTCAGGAAAAGATCGCTATCCATAAGCTGGAGATGAAGCTTGTGGATGTGGAATATACGTTTGATAAAAATAAAGTCATTTTTTACTTTACGGCAGATGGCCGGGTTGATTTCCGTGAATTGGTTAAAGATCTGGCTGCCATCTTCCGCACACGTATCGAACTGCGCCAGATTGGTGTGCGGGATGAGGCGAAGATGCTTGGCGGGATTGGACCGTGCGGCCGTATGCTCTGCTGTTCTACATTCCTTGGGGATTTTGAGCCGGTATCGATTAAGATGGCTAAAGACCAGAATCTTTCACTGAATCCGGCAAAAATATCTGGCTTATGCGGGCGTTTGATGTGCTGCTTGAAATATGAGAACGATAATTATGAGAACGCCAAGGATGAATTACCGGATATAGGGAAGGAAGTAGCGACGCCGATGGGATACGGTCGGGTCGTAGGCCTGAACATTCTAGAACGCAAAGTTCAGGTAGATGTATATGAGGTAGAACAAGTACTAGAACTGCCTCTCGAAGAAATTAGCGTGGTGGAGAAGGTGCAGTAGAGAATAACTGAGGTGGGGATTGTGAACAAACAAAGCATGTTTCACCAGCTTGCGTTAATTGAAGAGAAGGTAGGGGGGTTATATGAAGAGATCGGTCATCTAAAGAACGCGATGCTGGAGCTTATGGAAGAAAACAAAAATCTCTTAATTGAAAATCAACACCTTAGAGATCGGTTGCAGCAGCGTGAGATGGAGCTTGAGAAGAAGGAAAAGCGCCAGAGCAGTATGGCTAAAGCGAAAAAAGACAAGAAAACACGGGCGGTCGTCGGAGAAGGGTATGACAATTTGGCTCGCTTGTACCAAGAAGGCTTCCATATTTGTAATGTGCATTACGGAAGCTTGCGAACGGACGGAGATTGTCTATTTTGTCTTGCATTTTTAAATAAACAGGGATAACGATAAACGACCCGTACTTTATGCGGGTCGTTTTTTGCGAAAGGAACGAATGTACGGGATGGAGAATATGAAGCTGAATCCGGATGAGCGGCTGGATGATTTATTGACAAAGAATATGAAGATCATACAAAGCAACGAAGTATTCTGTTTCTCGCTTGATGCGGTGCTGCTTGCCCGCTTCATCTCCCTTCCAATGAAACGCGGACGAATCATTGACTTGTGTACCGGCAACGGGGTCATTCCATTATTGCTCAGCGCCCGGACGGAGTGTCCGATTGATGCGGTAGAAATTCAGGATCGATTGTACGATATGGCGAAGCGCAATGTTGCATTGAATGGGCTAGACGAACGCATTGTGATATATCATGGCGATGTAAAAGAGGCCCATACCTTTTTGCCGAACAGAGGATACGATGCCTTGACATGTAACCCGCCATATATGCCGGTTATCGGCGGTGACAAAAACAAACGCAGCCATGTTGCCATCGCCCGTCATGAAATTCTGCTGAATTTAGAAGAAATGATTCGGACAAGCAGCCGTTTGGTACGCAGTGGAGGGAAGGTAGCCTACGTTCATCGTGCAGGAAGGCTAGGTGACTTGATTACTCTAATGCGGCAGTACAGAATAGAACCAAAACGCATCCGTCTTGTTCATCCAAAGCCTGGTGCGGAAGCAAATATGGTGCTAATTGAAGGGATTCGCGATGGAAAGCCGGACGTGAAGATTTTGCCGCCTTTGATTGTATATAAGGAAGACGGCACATACTGTGATGAGATTTATTCAATCTACTATGGAGAGAGAAAGGAGGAGTAAGCATGCTGGTTCAGAAAAGCTTTGCACCCAAAGAGCATACAGGGAAGCTATATCTTGTAGCGACACCGATTGGCAATCTTGATGATATGACCGTACGTGCAGTTCGTACGCTTCAGGAAGTCGATATTATTGCTGCAGAGGATACTCGACAGACACGTAAGCTGCTGACGCATTTCCAAATTGAGACCCGGCTCATCAGCTATCATGAGCATAATAAAACGGCAAGCGGTCCTGAAATTATTCGCTTAATTAATGAAGGAGCGAGCATAGCTCTTGTCAGTGATGCAGGTCTGCCGGCTATTTCCGATCCTGGTCAAGAACTTGTACATGATGCGATAGCGGAAGGCATTGCGGTGATTCCGATTCCAGGTGCTAATGCCGGCTTATCAGCCCTTATCGTGTCTGGATTATCTACAGACGGATTTGTTTTTCGCGGATTTCTGCCGCGTGATAAAAAGGAACGTCGGGAAGAATTAGAGCGTCTGCGGCCTTATCCTGAGACATTGATCTTCTATGAGTCCCCGCACCGTATAGATAAAACTCTTCGTGAGATGCAGGAGATACTAGGAGACCGAGCCATAGCGCTAGGAAGAGAGTTAACCAAGCGCTATGAAGAATTCGTACGGGGGTGTATAGAAGATGTGCTTGTATTTCTTGAAGAGCAGGAAGAAATTCGTGGCGAATTCACTGTAATTGTGGAAGGAAACGCGGGAGAAGAGGACAGTGAGGCAGCAGAGTGGTGGCAGGGACTTGATATTGTTACGCATGTGAATGTTCATATTGAAAAAGGTTTGCTTAAAAAGGACGCATTAAAACAAGTCGCAATGGAACGCGGTTTGCCAAAACGGGACATCTACAATGAGTATCACCAAAACGAAAAATAAGCTTCTCCGCTAAGCGGAGAAGCTTTTCTTCTATTATATAAATATCTTACGCTTTTTGCATGGCAGGCATCTCAGATAGGCAACCACCGCAGATAATTTTTCCTTTGTAAGTGATTGTCTCATCCGTGCTACCGCAGAAAACGCAAGCAGGCTCATATTTTTTCAGCATAATACGTTCGCCATCTACATAAATTTCCAAGGCATCTTTTTCCCCGATACCTAGCGTGCGGCGAAGTTCAATTGGGATAACAACGCGACCCAGTTCGTCTACTTTTCTTACAATACCTGTTGATTTCATGTGTACTGTGTCTCCTCTCATATCATTAGATTTATCTATTTTATCGTCAAAATTCGACAAATCTTTCTTAAACACTATCCTAACAGGTTTTTACCTATAGGTCAACCAGTTACTGGGATTATAGCATAAAAAATTCTCATTATATGTAAAAAAAATGCTATAAAAGGTAAAAAAATGCTCTTAATGTAATATATATGCTAATTATACAACATCTTTCTGTTGTTAATCTATTAGTAAATTATACTTTTTTTATGATTAGGTCCAAAAAATAAACCTGATTTTTGTTGGTTTTATATAAATTCGACAAAATTTATCTTTTTCATGTTGTTTATTCGACAAATAAGTAAAATAAAGGCTTTTACGCTTACGTACAGTGTCGACTTGACGGAAGCAACCGTTTCATGTATAGATTAAAAAAGAAAAGGTAATCAATGTAGATAAATATGTAAAGAGACGATGAAGGGAAGAGTACTCACGTATACTTTTTGCAGAGAGCCGGGATTGGTGGGAGCCGGTAAAAGGAGCGGGATGAAGATGGCCCCTGAGTTCTGCCCTCGAACGCGTAAGCTGCGCGTAAGAGAGCAGCGTTCCCCTCGTTACGGGAATAGAGCCTGTCTGTGCATTTTTTCTACTGTACACTGACAGGGAAGTTGGGTGGTACCACGAGAGCTTCTCGTCCCATTTTGGGATGAGGGTTTTTTTTAGTTTTCTTACATTTTTTAGGTGAAAGGATGAGCGAGATTGAGTAAGCCTACTTATTACATTACGACACCGATTTATTATCCGAGCAACACCCTTCATATTGGCAATGCATACACGACCATTGCTTGTGATGCATTGGCCCGCTATAAACGTTTACGCGGCTATGACGTATATTATTTAACCGGTACAGATGAGCATGGTCAAAAATTGCAACAGCGTGCCGCAGAAGAGGGCAAGCAGCCATTGGAGTTTATTGATCCTGTCGTGGATTGGATCAAGGACCTGTGGGCTCGCCTCGATATTTCTTACGATGACTTCATTCGTACGACCCAGCAGCGTCATAAAGATGCAGTACAGAAAATCTTCCAGAAGCTTGTCGACAAAGGCGACATCTATCTTGGTGAATATGAAGGGTATTATTGTGTACCTTGCGAAGCGTTCTGGACTGAACATCAATCCAAAAAGGATGGGGAGCATATCTGTCCGGATTGCGGTCGCCCGGTAACGCTTGTAAAAGAGAAGAGTTACTTTTTCCGCATGTCGAAATATCAGGATCGTCTCCTAAAATACATTGAGGAGAATCCTGACTTCATTCAACCGGCGTCACGACGCAATGAAATGGTAAACAACTTCTTAAAGCCTGGTCTTGAAGATCTAAGTGTCTCTAGAACTTCATTCGATTGGGGTATCAAGCTACCGAACGATCCGGAACACGTCATCTATGTCTGGATTGACGCGCTTGCAAATTACATTACTGCACTAGGCTATATGGGTGATGACGAGTCTAAATTCAACCGTTATTGGCCGGCAGATGTTCATATGATTGGTAAAGACATTCTGCGTTTTCATACGATTTATTGGCCGATCATTCTCATGGCGCTTGATCTTCCGCTGCCGAAAAAAGTGTTCGGACATGGCTGGCTGTTGATGCCAGATGGAAAAATGTCAAAATCAAAAGGAAACGTAATTGATCCGAAGTTCTTAATCGAGCGTTACGGCTCTGACTCCATTCGCTACTTCCTGCTGCGTGAGATTGCTTTTGGACAAGATGGCGTATTTACGCCAGAAGCATTTATCCAGCGTTTGAATTTTGATTTGGCGAATGATCTGGGAAATCTGGTTAGCCGTACGGTTGCAATGATTGAGAAATATTTTGATGGTATCATTCCTGCACCGACCGCACCTGATTCATTAGATGAGACACTTCAGGCTACGGCACGTAAAGCGATGGCTGAGCTGGAAGAAAGTATGGAAGAAATGAAGTTCGGCGGAGCGCTTGGAAGCCTATGGGAGCTTGTCAGCCGTACAAATAAGTACATTGATGAAACAACGCCATGGACATTGGCTAAAGATGAAGCAAATAGGGAACGTCTTGGTACCGTAATGTACAATTTGGCTGAAAGTATTCGGATTATCTCAATTGGAATCCAGCCATTTATGACCCATACACCGCGCAAGATTTGGACACAGTTGGGTATTACAGAAAATGAGGCGTACACAAGCTGGGATACAGCCAAAGAATGGGGCAAGCTTCCATCCGGTAGTAAGACAAATCGCGGCGAGGCGTTATTTCCGCGTCTTGAGTTGGAAAAGGAAATCGCAGTGATCGATGAAACCACAGCGTCTGCCCGTAAGCAAGCAGAAGAAAACAAAAAGAAAAAAGAGTTGAAAGAAGAAAAGCAGGACATACCTGAGATTGCCATCGACGAATTTATGAAGGTCGAACTGCGTGTAGCCCAGGTAATCGAAGCGGAAAAAATTCCGAAAGCTGACAAGCTGCTAAAAATCCAGCTTGACTTAGGGTATGAAAAACGTCAGGTTGTATCTGGTATTGCCAAGTACTACAGCCCCGAAGAACTGGTAGGCAAGAAGGTCATCTGTGTAACCAATTTGAAGCCGGTTAAGCTGCGCGGTGAGCTATCGAATGGAATGATTCTTGCTGCGTCTAAAGGTGATACCCTTACGCTTGCGACCGTCCCCGACAATATGCCAAACGGTGCTATCGTTAAATAAGTACTGTAAATGAAAAGGGAAGGAGTGTAAGCCATGCTGTTTGATACGCATGCACATTTAAATGACGAGAAGTTTGATGAAGACCGAGCCGAGACGATTGCCCGTGCACGAGAGAACGGCATCTCCTATATCTGCAACATCGGGTATAATCGTGAGACGATTGAGACTTCTCTTGCGCTTGCTCATCAATACGATTTTATTTACACCGCGATTGGCTGGCATCCGCAAGATGCTAAGACATTGACAGAAGAAGATTTGAGTTGGATTGAACAGTTGGCGAAGGAAGAGAAAAAAGTGGTGGCCATCGGAGAGATCGGCCTGGATTATTACTGGGATACGTCTCCAAAGGATATACAGCAAGAGGTATTCCGCAAGCAAATCCGCCTGGCGAAAAAACTTTCGCTGCCAATCATAATCCACGACCGGGATGCGCATCAGGACATTCTAGATATTCTGCGTGAGGAAAAGGCGGAGGAGATCGGCGGCATTATGCACTGTTTCTCGGGCAGCCCCGAGATGGCGAAGCAATGCTTAGACTTGAACTTTTATATTTCGCTTGGCGGCCCGGTCACATTCAAAAATGCCAAAAAGCCAAAAGAAGTAGCCGAGATGGTACCTCTTGATCGCTTGTTGATCGAAACGGATTGCCCGTACCTGACTCCGGAGCCGTACCGTGGCAAGCGAAATGAAAGTGGATATGTTCGTTATGTGGCGGAAAAAATAGCCGAGTTGAAGAATATTTCGTTCGAAGAATTAGCCCAAATTACGACGAAAAATGCTAAAAATTTATTCCATATAAAGGAATAAATTGATTATTGGAAACTCTTTTTGCCTCAGATGTATCAACGGTTGAGTTGTTTTATTGAGACTATATTCCTATTGCAAAACCGCGAACTTTGTAAAGAGTCATGTAAAAAACTGGTTTGACAAGTTTGAAAGGAATCGTCTACAATGACTCTCAACCGTTGAAGGAGGCAGATAGACTTTGAAACAAAATCATATTCAGTCGGTTTTTTTGAAGGATCGTACATGGATTCTTCTGACCGCTGTTGCGATGATTGTTCTGCTAAGTCTTGCGCTTTTGTTTAATTCATTGCAAACAAAAAAATTCACTTTCATAAATGACGGCAGAGCAATGGCCGTAACTACAAAAGCGGAAACGCTGGGCGAATTTCTGACAGAGAAGGGAATCACGCCAGAGGACTTCGATGATATGAATTTCGGAGTGGAGACAGCGTTGGCAGATGGTATGCAAGTTACATACATGCCGGGGAGAAAAATAACAATCAATGTCGCAGGTCAGAAGAAAGAAGTTATGACAGCGAAGCGTCAAGTAAAAGACATTCTTAAAGAGCAAAGCATTGGGATTGGCTCGATGGATAAGGTTGTACCAGCGCTTAATGAGACCATAAAGGAAAATCAAACGGTAACGGTCACACGAATCGCTAAGAAAGTAGTGCAAAATGAGAAAACGGTAGCCTTCAATACAAAAGAGCAGGAAGACCGTACAATGCTGCAAGGACAGCAGAAGGTGATCCAGCAGGGACAGCAGGGAAAAGTCCTAGAACGGTATGAGGTTGTCTATATCAATGGCAAGCCTGCCTCAAAGAAGCTCGTCGAAACCAAAAAGCTGCAGAATGAAACAGATAAGATTGTAGCGGTGGGAACGGCGCGAATGACAGCTGTATCGCGAAGCGCAGATATGACGGACCGGGCGTCTAGGCTCTCGTCATCGAGTAAAAACTTCACGCCGCGCCAAACGCTCCGTGTGAAAATGACTGCGTACTCGCCTCACGTAGCATCTACCGGCAAAAATCCGGGTGATGCGGAATATGCGATCACAGCTTCAGGAGCAACTGCGACAGAAGGAAGAACCATTGCAGTAGACCCGCGTGTCGTACCACTCGGCTGGTGGGTTTATATTGAAGGGTACGGTTTTCGTAAGGCCGAAGATACGGGCGGCGCCATCAAAGGAAACAAAATGGATCTGTTCTTTGAATCAGAGACGGAAGCACAAAACTTTGGTGTGCAGCAAAAAACCGTGCATGTTATCGGCCCCAATAAACCAAATTAATGGTATGATACACACAGGGAAAATTTGTTTTTCCCTGTCTTTTTTGTGAAATGAGGAAACAAACGTGATGATTAAAGAGATTATCGTGGTAGAGGGTAAATCCGATACCGTAGCGATCCAACGTGCGGTACGTGCCGATACGATTGAGACAGGCGGTTCTGCGATTCCTAAGTGGGTCATTGACCGTATTCGACGAGCGCAACAAAAGCGCGGCGTGATCATATTTACAGACCCTGATTATCAAGGTGAACGCATTCGCAAGATTATTAGTCAGGCTGTGCCGGGCTGTAAGCATGCATTCATCAAGAAAGCTGAGGGTCAGGGGAAGCGCAATCTGGGTGTTGAATATGCAACGCCTGATGTGATTTGTAAAGCGCTCGCTGATGTCCGTACAGAAGCTGAAGCGCCTGCAGAACTGATTACGATGTCGGATATGATTGATGCAGGTCTGGTTGGCGGTGCACAGGCCAAAGGACGCCGCACGATGCTGGGTGAGAAGCTGGGCATTGGGTATGCTAATGCGCAGCAATTGCATAAGCGGCTGTTGATGCTGCAGATTACGCGTGAAGAATTCGCCGAGGCGCTTGCCTGGGTTCTTTCGCAGGAGGAATCAAGATGACAATGCGCGATATTGCGACACCGACAAGAACAAGGGAAATTCTGAAAAAGTATGGATTTTCTTTTAAGAAAAGTCTCGGACAAAATTTTTTAATCGATCTTAATATTCTTGGCAAAATCGTTGAGGCAGCCGAGTTAAGCAAAGAAAAAGGAGCCATCGAAATCGGACCGGGTATTGGCGCCTTAACGGAACAGTTGTCCCGGAGGGCAGGCAAAGTGGTAGCCATTGAGATTGACCAGCGCCTGTTGCCGATTCTTGCGGACACGCTCTCGCCGTATCCGCATACGGAAGTTGTTCATGGCGACGTGCTGGAGATGGATTTGACTTCGTTGATTCGTGACAAATTCTCCGCATACAAAGACGTTAGTGTCGTAGCCAACCTCCCGTATTATGTGACCAGTGCCATTTTGATGAAGCTCTTAGAGGAGCGCCTGCCGCTTGAAAATATTGTCGTCATGATCCAGAAGGAAGTGGCGGAACGTATTGCAGCAGGGCCTGGAGGGAAGGAATACGGCGCATTAAGTGTCTTGGCACAGTTTTATGCGGAAGCGGAGGTCGTCACGATTGTGCCGCACAGTGTATTTATTCCACAGCCGAACGTCGATTCTGCCGTTCTGCGGTTGCGCATTCGCAATACTCCTGCTGTGGATGTGGACAATGAAGCTATGTTTTATCGGGTTGTTAAAGCCAGCTTTGCCCAACGACGCAAAACATTATCTAACAACCTTATGAATAACCTGTTCAGCAAGGAGCGCAAGGAAGAGATGCTGCGTATTCTTGAGGAAGCAGGTATTGATCCGACGAGACGCGGAGAGACGCTCTCACTTGAAGAATTTGCTCGGTTAAGCAATCTTATTTATCGTACTTCCATATAGGCAGAACCCCTTCTTTTAGGCACGCATACGATGTCAGGGAGAGGGGGCTTTTTTGTGTTTATGAATCCAAAATTCGTGGTCGGTGACATTGTTACCCGGAAGTCGCACGGATATGATATGTTGTTTCAGATTATCGATATTAATAAAGAAGATAAAATTGCCATATTGATTGGCCTTGATTACCGGCTGCTAGCGGATGCACCGCTTGCGGACCTCGTTAAAGTAAATGAAGATGAGATGCGGAAGCTGCGGGAGGCTTGTGAGCAGAAGCATCTTGAGGCTATGAAGCTTATTGAACAAGAACGGCGTTCGGCTCGCGAGAGGAATGCATGGCGCCAGGTTAATCATACAAAGGATATGGGCGGATCATTTGATTGGCCCGGTAAAGTTCTTCATTTGGACGGAGACCGCAATTATTTAAAGAAGTGTCTGGCTGTCTACAAAGAACTTAAAGTGCCTGCATTCGGATATCATTTCCCGGAAACGGAATTTCCTGAGCAACTGCTACCCCTATTAGAGAAGCATAATCCAGACATTCTTGTATTGACGGGGCATGATGCGCTGCAGAGCAAGCGCGGCCCAGCGGATGACATAAACAGCTATCGGCACTCTAAGTATTTCGTTCGGGCGGTGGAGAGGGCGCGGACGTTTCAACAAAGTAAAGACAGCCTTGTCATTTTCGCCGGGGCATGTCAATCCCATTTTGAAGCGATACTGGGAGCGGGAGCGAATTTTGCCAGTTCGCCAAAGCGCATTAACATTCATACCTTAGATCCTGTCTACATAGCTGAGAAGGTAGCATATACTTCCATTCAACAATCAGTGAATGTATTCGAGATGGTAAAAAACACGATTACTGGAATCGAAGGTGTAGGGGGGCTGGAGACGAAAGGCTGCTTTCGTTTCGGTATTCCAAAGCCGTGACGTTGATGTGTTATGAATAACCGGGCAATCGCCAGTCTTCCCCATTTTTTATGAAAAAAGACTGGCTTGCCATATAAATGGCTAGAGAACTCCTGACTTTTTTCTTAATTTTTGATTTTTCAGACTTATATACCTTTTCCCGGAAAAAAATGTTGACGTGATTCATTAATTATTGCTATAATAATTGATTTATTTGACATACTATAAAAGTGGTGGTATACTTACATATAGTGAGGTGGTCTGAATGGCGAGAAATACGTTACACGATATAAAACGTAATCTGGATGGGCATATCGGCGAGCGAATTTTACTTCGAGCGAACGGTGGCCGTCGCAAGACCGTAGAAAGGACGGGAGTTCTAGAAGAAACGTACCCGTCTGTATTTATTGTGAAGCTCGATGAGGACAAGCATTCCTTCGAGCGCGTTTCGTACAGCTATGCAGATGTGCTTACAGAGACAGTAGAACTTACAATTTGCCGCGAAGATGAACATATTCGCATCGCCCTTGAGCAACAGTAGGATACTTTATCCTGCTGTTTTTATTTTGCCTCTTTTACACATACTATGCGTACGGGAAGAATAAAGGGGGCTGTATATATGGCACGCAGAAGAAGTATTATGTCAGAGCAGCTTAAGTATGAGTTAGCGAAGGACCTTGGGTTTTATGAGACCGTGCAGCGTGAGGGCTGGGGCGGTATTACTACCCGCGATGCAGGAAACATGGTGAAGCGGGCCATTCAGCTGGCTGAAGAGGCGCTTGCAAATCAGAATCCCACCAAGTAATGTTTTCCCGGTAAGGGCCAGGCAGATTGCCTGGCCTTTTGTTGTGTTCTGCTTTGCCTCTGGGGCTGCTCCTTCATTTTCTATAAAATTAATGCTAAAATAAGCAAAGCATAAAATGGAAGGGAAGAAGGAATTGGTGAACGAAGCTTGCCTTATGATCAAGGCTCCGGCAAAAATCAACTTAACGTTAGACGTATTGGCCAAAAGACCGGATGGATATCATGAGATTGAGATGGTTATGACAACCATTGATTTGGCCGATCGGTTAACCATCCATTCGTTAGAAGAAGACAAGATTACGCTTGACTGTACGGTAAGCTATCTTCCGCTTGATGAAAGAAACCATGTATATCAGGCGGCTCGCCTTATCAAGGAACGCTTCGGTATTCAGCGCGGCGTACATATTCATATTGATAAGCAGATACCGATTGCGGCAGGACTTGCTGGGGGAAGCAGTGATGCAGCGGCCACAATTAAAGGATTGAATACGCTGTGGCAGCTAGGAATGACTGTAGAGGAGATGGCGGCGCTTGGATCGCAAGTCGGTTCTGATGTTTCATTCTGTGTGTATGGAGGAACAGCACTGGCACGCGGACGGGGAGAGAGAATCGAGAGACTTCCTACGCCTCCTCCTTGCTGGGTCATCTTAGCAAAGCCGCCTATCGGGGTGTCGACAGGTGATGTGTATGGCGCATTGCGTGTGGATGAACTAGAGGACGGACGGAAATCAGCCCAGATGATCGAAGCGATTCGCCGTGGTGATTTTTCTGGGGTCTGCAATGCCTTGGGCAATCATCTTGAATCGGTGACGCTTGCAGCGCATCCCCAAGTTCGTCAGATTAAGGAGCGCATGCTTCGCTTTGGGGCGGACGGTGTGCTTATGTCCGGCAGCGGGCCTACCGTATTTGCCCTAACGGATCGGGAATCACGAATGAATCGGGTGTATAATGGACTGCGCGGTTTCTGCAAGGAAGTATATGCCGTTCGTATTCTTGGGGAAAATAATCGGTAATACTTGCGTAAATCCGTACATAAGTGGTATATTCACTTCATAATATTCGGTTTTTAATACGGAGGAACGCACATGAAAAAGTTACGGAGAAGTGCGCGACTTGTAGATATGACACAGCATCTGCTTGCGCGCCCGCATAAGCTCATTCCGCTTACATTTTTTGCGGAACAATATGGAGCAGCTAAATCATCCATCAGTGAGGATTTATCTATCATTAAAGAGTTGTTTGAATCAGAAGGTGTTGGTCTGCTGAGAACGGTAGCAGGTGCGGCAGGAGGCGTAAAATATATTCCTTTAATGCACGCAGAAGAAGCGCGGGCGAACGTAGAACGCCTATGTCATACGTTAGGGAGCTCGGATCGTCTGCTGCCGGGTGGCTATCTTTATATGGCCGATTTGCTTGGTGACCCAGAATCGCTCTCAGAGATCGGAAAAGTATTCGCTACTGTATTTGCCGAATCGGAAGCAGACTATGTTATGACGGTAGAGACCAAAGGCATTCCGTTAGCGTATGCTACCGCATACTATTTGAATGTTCCCGTTATCATCGTTCGCCGTTATAGCAAAGTAACGGACGGCTCGGTCGTAAGCATTAACTATGTATCTGGTTCAAGCAAGCGAATCCAGACGATGTCACTGGCTCGTCGCAGCCTGCCGGAGAATTCTAAAGTGCTTATTATTGATGATTTTATGAAGGCGGGCGGCACAGCGCGCGGCATGATGGACCTGCTTGAAGAATTCAAGGCAGAAGTCGTCGGCGTGGGTGTGTTTATGGAGACGGCCAACGTAGAAGAGCGTCTCGTTGAAGAATACGTATCCCTGCTTCGCGTAACGGAAGTGGATGTACGGGATAAAGAAGTACGTATTGAACTGGGTAATTATTTTAAAAAATAATAAAAATCGGGGAGGTATCTATGTTGGAACAGATCGCTACTACACAAGCACCGGCCGCTATTGGACCATACTCGCAAGCAATTAAAGTGGGCAATCTCCTCTATACTTCCGGACAGATTCCGCTTACAGCGGAAGGCGAGCTTGTAACAGGAGATATTGTGGCGCAGACGCACCAGGTATTTGCTAACCTGAAGGCAGTGCTGGCGGCTGCGGGCTGCGGGCTGAACAATGTAGTGAAGGTAACAGTTTTCGTAAAAGATATAAACGACTTCGGTACAATCAACGACATCTATGCGGAGTATTTTGGTGATCATCGTCCGGCACGTTCTCTTGTAGAAGTGGCGCGCCTTCCAAAAGACGTATCTTTAGAAATTGAATTGGTTGCTGCTCTGTAAAGTTATTAATATGTCAATAGGGTAAAGTACCAAAATTAAGAAAAAGCTAAAAATTTTTTCAAATAGAAGAAGGATTTTTTTCCACCTTTGTTGAATTACAGTTATCAAGCTTCAGATAATTGGAAAAAGGTGGTGACCAGACATGGAAGTAACAGACGTAAGACTCCGCCGTGTAAACACTGATGGTCGTATGAAAGCGATTTGCTCGATTACGATTGACAATGAATTCGTGGTGCACGACATCCGTGTCATCGACGGAAACAATGGCATGTTTGTAGCAATGCCGAGCAAGCGTACTCCGGAAGGGGAATTCCGCGATATTGCGCATCCGATCTCTTCGTCTACCCGCGAAAAGATTCAGGCCGCCGTATTGGCTGAATATGAACGAGTAGGAGAAACAGAAATTACAGAAGAATTGGTAGAAGAGGGAGCTTAATTTCAGTTGCAGTAAGTCAAAGGGGCCTAGTAAGCATAGGCCTCTTTTCTTTTTGCAAAAAAAGGATGGGTCATTTTTTCATCTCTTTTCTTACTTATCTTGAAATAGAAAGGTAATTAAGATATAGTCATTGTGGAACTTATCGAAATGGGAGGTTACCATGTCAGATAAATTTGCGGTTGTATTGGCTGCTGGCCAAGGAACACGAATGAAATCGAAGCTATATAAAGTACTGCATCCCGTTTGCGGTAAACCGATGGTTCAGCATGTTGTAGATAGCCTGAACGAATTGCGTGCAGATCGGATCGTTGTCGTTGTCGGCCATGGAGCAGACAAGGTAAGAGAACAACTCGGCAGCGAAATTGAATATGCGATGCAGGAAGAACAGCTAGGAACAGCCCATGCTGTTATGCAAGTGGCTCCGCTGTTAAAAGAGAAAAAAGGAACGACGCTTGTTCTATCCGGTGATGAGCCTCTCATTAGTGCCGAAACGTTAGAAGCACTGGTGGCCCATCATGAGAAAAATCAAGCTGCAGGCACGATTCTTACCCGGATTATGGAGAATCCAACCGGATACGGCCGCATCATTCGCGGTGTGGACGGTGGAGTTGAGCGCATCGTAGAGCAGAAGGATGCGAATGAAGAAGAGCAGCAGGTACAAGAAATCAATACCGGTACATATTGTTTCGATAATGAAAAGCTCTTTGCTGCGCTTGAAAAGGTCGGAAATAACAATGCGCAGGGCGAATATTATCTTACCGACATCATTGAAATTCTCAAAGGTGAAGGGGAGAGAATCGAAGCATCCATTACCGAAGAGGTTACAATTGGTGTCAATGACCGGGTAGCGCTTGCCAAGGCAGAAGTGATGATGAGAGAACGCATTCTTACACAGCATATGAAAGAAGGCGTAACCATTATCGATCCATCGAACACGTACATTGAAACCAATGTGACAATCGGGCGTGATTCTGTTATTTATCCGGGTTCGTTGATCGGTGCAGGCACGGTCATTGGAGAAGACTGTATCATTGGTCCGAATACACAGATCACAAACTGCCAAATTGGAGACCGTGTAGAGATCAAGCAATCGGTAGTAACGGATAGTCGGATTGATAGTGACGCTACGGTCGGGCCATTTGCTTACATTCGTCCGAATTCTCATGTGGGCGAAGGGGCAAAAGTAGGTGATTTCGTAGAACTTAAGAATACGTCGCTTGGTAAAGGCAGCAAGGTATCCCACCTTACATATCTTGGTGATGCCGAAGTAGGCGCTGACGTAAACGTTGGCTGCGGTACAGTAACGGTAAATTACGATGGTGTGAATAAGCACAAGACAATCATTAAGGATCATTCTTTCGTAGGTTGTAACGCGAATCTTGTAGCACCTGTAACCGTTGGAGAAGGCGCGTACGTAGCGGCGGGCTCTACAATAACGGATAATGTGCCGGATGGCGCGCTGGCCATTGCGCGTGAGCGTCAGACGAATAAGGAAGATTACGCGAAAAAAATTATAAAGAAGTAAACAAGATATGAAAGGTATGGAGGTTTAACAGCAGTCATGGCGAATTATCGCGACCCGAAATTAAAAGTTTTTACTTGTAATGCAAATCCGGCTTTGGCAAAAGAAATCGTAGATCATATCGGACTTCCAATGGGCAATGCACAGGTTGTTCATTTCAGTGATGGAGAAGTTCAGATCAAATTGAACGAAAGCGTGCGCGGTGCGGATGTATTCATTATTCAATCCACCAGCGCCCCTGTTAACGAGCACTTAATGGAGTTATTGGTTATGGTGGATGCGCTTAAGCGCGCCTCTGCTAAGAGCATCAATGTGGTTATTCCGTATTATGGATATGCTCGTCAAGACCGCAAGGCGCGGGCGCGGGATCCGATTACCGCAAAGCTAGTTGCAAATCTGATTGAAACAGCCGGAGCACACCGTGTGATTACTATGGACCTCCATGCTACGCAAATTCAAGGGTTTTTTGATATTCCAGTGGATCATCTGCTGGGTGTGCCGATTCTTGGTAAGCATTTTGCTGACAAAAATCTCGAAGATGTCGTTGTTGTATCGCCAGACCATGGTGGCGTAACGCGCGCAAGAAAATTGGCCGAGCGTCTAGAAGCGCCGATTGCAATTATCGATAAGCGTCGTCCGGAGCCTAATGTAGCCGAAGTCATGAACATTGTTGGCAATATTGAAGGCCGTACTGCGATTATTATTGATGATATTATCGACACGGCTGGTACTATTACGCTTGCGGCGAATGCGCTGATGGAAGCGGGAGCGAAAGCGGTATATGCTTGCTGCACGCATCCGGTTCTGTCTGGACCTGCGATTGAGCGCATCGAGAATTCCAGCATTAAAGAACTGATTGTTACGAATACGATTCCGCTCGGGCCTGAGAAGCAGAGCGAAAAAATTCAGGCGCTGTCTGTAGCGCCAATCATCGGGGAAGCGATTATTCGCGTACACGAAGAACTGTCTGTTAGCAAGCTGTTTGACTAATTTCGCTTTGTTTATGATTGACTCTTCGCTGGATTGGGTAAAGTAAGTAATGATATTGCTACGAACCTTACAGTAGGAGGGGAATATAATATGGCAATGGAATTACAAGCAGAAAAACGACAGGTAGGACCTCGTTCCGCATTGAATCAGCTGCGAAATCAAGGAAAGATTCCCGCTGTTATATACGGCAACGATATGGAAAGCCAATCGCTCGCCATTGAGGAGGGACCCTTTCTTCAGCTGGTAAACCAGCAGGGTTTGAATCATGTAATTAAGCTAAAAGTGGATGGAAAGCCTGTAAACGTCATGATCAGGGATTTACAGAGTGATCCGCTTAAAAATAAGGTTTTGCATCTGGACTTTGGTACGGTAAATATGAACGAAAAGACGGATACAAGTGTATTTATCGTGCTTGAAGGCGAGTCGGAAGGTGTGAAGGACGGAGGCGTGCTTCAGCAAACGATGCGTGAGCTGAGCATTAGCTGTCTGCCAGGCGACATTCCGGATAGCATACCTTATAATATTGAGAAATTAACTGTCGGTGATACGGTAACGGTCGCTGATCTTACCGTGCCGAAAGGTATTGACGTGCTTGATAATCCTGAATCGGTCGTCCTTACAATTGTGCCGCCGCAGGCTGAGCCAACTGAAGAAGAGCCAAACGCAGAGGAAGCTGAGGCGGAAGCGGTTGCTGAGGATGAGGCGGATACGGAGGATAGCTCCGGAGATGCTGTGCCTGATAAAGAGTAGCACATACTGCAAGATGATTGTTTTTTAAAAGCGTAACCGTTGGGTTGCGCTTTTTCAGCGTATTTTTCAACATATAGAATAGGGGAGAATAGAATGAAAGTAATTGTAGGACTGGGCAATCCGGGTAAGCAATATGAGATGACCCGGCATAATGTCGGGTTCTGGGCGGTTGATCGCCTTGCCGAAGAGTGGAATATCCCGCTCTCCCAAGGCAAATTCAAAGGATTGATCGGAGAAGGAAGAGTCGGCACAGAAAAAGTCATCCTTGTGAAGCCGATGACCTACATGAATTTGTCCGGCGAGTGTGTGGCGCCGCTGCTGAACTTTTATAAGCTCGATCCAGAAGAGGATGTGCTTGTTATTTATGATGACCTTGATCTGCCTTGCGGTAAAGTGCGTCTGCGTACCAAAGGCAGTTCTGGAGGGCATAATGGAATGAAGTCACTCATTGCCCATCTCGGCACAGAAGAATTCAAACGAATCAAAATTGGCATCGGGCGCCCTGCGCCAGGTTATAAAGTAGTGGACCATGTGCTGACTACGTTTCCGCCGGAAGAATTGGCGGATGTGCAGGATGCGGTGAAACACGCTGCTGAAGCAGCTAAAGCATGGACAGAAATTTCTTTTTTGCGCGTCATGAATCAATTTAATTAGGATTCGTATGGCACACCTCCCTTCTGGAAAGAATACATATGAGAATAATACATTTCCGGGAGGTGTACATATGGCCATACGATATATTTGCCCGCACTGCCGCACACAGCACGGAGCAATTGACCATCCCGATGCAACGGAACAAAGGTTGGGACTTCATTTCTTGACCCGTGAGGAGAGGGAACATATAATTAGCTATGAAGCAAATGGGGATATGGTGGCACATGTCACATGTGAATATTGCAGTGAAGCTATAAACCGTCACCCTGAACTTACGCATCCTTTACAATAAAGTCGCATAGAGAGCCTTGGCTTTTTTGCTAAGGCTTATTTTTGCATTTGTTTATGCACCCACAAAGAGAGGAGGAGGAGCGATTGCAAGGTCTGGTAGAAAAATTCAAGCGTGGCGATGAATTCGAGGCCGTCGTGGAAAGCTACGCGCGTGGGCTGAGTGAGCAGTTGGTGTCTGGATTAAGTAATTCCGCTCGGCAGATCTTCTATGCCGCATTGTATCAGACAATGGAGCGTCCTCTCGTTATCGTGACGCACAACATGTTTCAGGCTCAAAAAGTGTATGATGATATGAGTCAATTAGTACCTGCAGAGGAATTATGGCTGTATCCGGCTAACGAGATGGTGATCTCAGAAGTCTCCATTTCGAGTCCTGAGACGCTGAGCCAGCGTATTGAAGTATTGAATGCGCTCTCTATAGGAAAAAGAGGGGTATTGATCATTCCGTTTGCTGGTGTTCGCCGCTCAGTGGTACCGGTGGAACGGTGGAGAGCCGCTCAGTATACCATTCATGCAGGTGAAGAGATTGAGCTGCAGAATTTTCTTGAGAAAATGATAGCGCTCGGCTATGAACGGGTCGAAATGGTAGAGACGCGCGGAGAAATTAGCGTTCGTGGAGGAATTATTGATATTTTTCCTGTCTATATGGCGCATCCGATACGGATAGAGCTATTTGATACAGAAGTTGATTCCATCCGTACGTTTGATATTTCAAATCAGCGTTCCATCGAGAATTTGCAGGAGATTGTAATTGGTCCGACGAGGGAAGTATTCGGCGATAAAGAAGTGTTCATACAAGCTGCTGATAAGTTAGAGCAGCATATGAACGGTTCGCTCTCCAAGGTTAAGGCAACGAGCATTAAGGAGCTGATTGTTGAGAAAGTAGGCTGGGAGATTGAACAGCTTCGTCAAGGTCATGCATTTACCGGAATCTATAAATATATCTCTTTTCTATATTCAACACAGCACTCAGTAATAGATTATATGAAAGAAAAGCCGCTTGTTGTAGTTGATGAGCCGTCGCGTATTGTCGAAGCATCCTCGCAGCTTGAGAAGGATGAGGCGGAGTGGAAGACAGCGCTTGTACAGGAGGGTGAATTCCTGCCGGATGTCGAGCTTTCTCATTCATTAGAGGATATTATTGCGCCGAAGAGATGGCCGATTTTGTACACATCTCTGTTTTTACGCCAGGTGCCTAAGACGAATCCACAGAACATCGTGAATTTCAATTGCAAGGCGATGCAGAATTTTCATGGGCAGATGAATGTCTTAAAGACAGAGATGGAGCGATGGAAGAAATCACATGCTAATGTCGTCTTCTGTGCGGCTGATGAAGAGCGTGCGCGCCGCCTTGAGCGGGTCTTCCACGATTACGAGATTGAAGCTGATGTTATCCTTTCTCCGGATAAGGCGCTTGCGAGTGCTCGTCCGGTTATTACGATTGGTAACCTACAGGGCGGCTTCGAGATGCCGATTCAGCATCTGGTTGTGGTGACTGAGAGTGAAGTATTCACGCAAAAACAGCGTAAAGCCACGAAGACACGGAAGAATTTGAGTAATGCCGAACGCATTAAAAGTTATACGGAACTTCAGGTAGGCGATTACGTAGTACATGTTAACCACGGAATTGGGAAGTATCTTGGAGCTGAAACGCTTGAAATTAATGGCATTCATAAGGATTATCTCCATATCAAGTATGCCGGCAATGACAAGCTGTATGTGCCGATTGAGCAGATCGATCAAGTACAGAAATACGTAGGAAGCGAAGAAAAAGAGCCAAAAGTATATAAGCTTGGCGGTACGGACTGGAAGAAAGTCAAAAATAAGGTGCGCGCCTCTGTTCAGGATATTGCACAGGATCTTATTCGGCTGTATGCGGAACGTCAGCAAGCGAAGGGTTATGCCTTCAGTAAAGACGGGGAAGAGATCCGAGAGTTTGAGACGATGTTCCCATATGAGGAAACAGAAGATCAACTCCGGGCGATCCAAGAGATTAAAGAAGACATGGAACAGGGACGGCCTATGGATCGTCTGTTATGTGGTGATGTGGGATATGGAAAAACAGAAGTGGCAATCCGAGCGGCATTCAAAGCGATAATGGACAGCAAGCAGGTGGCCGTGCTCGTACCGACGACGATTCTAGCCCAACAGCATTATGAGACATTCCGTGAGAGATTTGCTGACTATCCGGTAAATATTTCTGTAATTAGCCGCTTCCGTACGCGGAAGGAGCAGACACAAACATTAAAAGGGGTAAAAGACGGCACGGTCGATGTTGTTATCGGTACGCACCGCCTGCTCTCCAAGGATGTGGTATTTAAAGACCTCGGTTTGCTAATCGTCGATGAAGAGCAACGCTTTGGCGTGACGCACAAAGAAAAGCTTAAACGCCTAAAGACAAATGTAGACGTTCTAACGTTGACAGCAACGCCAATTCCGCGTACACTGCACATGTCGATGCTTGGCGTGCGAGATTTATCGGTAATTGAGACGCCGCCGGAAAACCGCTTCCCGGTCCAGACATATGTTATGGAGTACAGCGCCGGGTTGGTGCGTGAAGCGATTGAGCGTGAGTTGGCACGGGAAGGTCAGGTATACTTCCTCTATAACCAGGTCCAAGGCATTGACCAGATGGCTGATCAGATTCGTATGCTTGTGCCGGAAGCCCGCGTAGCGGTGGCACATGGTCAGATGAATGAGACGGAGCTAGAGACGGCAATGCTGAGCTTTCTTGAAGGAGAGGCGGATGTCCTGGTTAGTACGACCATTATTGAGACGGGCGTAGATATCCCTAATGTCAACACGCTTATTGTAACGAATGCGGATCGGATGGGCTTGTCCCAGCTTTATCAGCTACGTGGACGTGTCGGCCGTTCCAATCGGATAGCGTATGCGTATTTCACATATCAGCGTGATAAAGTATTAACAGAAGTAGCTGAGAAGCGTCTGCAGGCAATTAAGGAATTCACTGAACTCGGTTCTGGATTTAAGATTGCTATGCGCGACCTGTCGATTCGTGGAGCAGGGAACTTGCTGGGAGCGGAGCAGCACGGCTTTATTGCATCGGTCGGCTTTGACCTGTACAGCCAAATGCTCAAGGATGCAATTGAAGAGCTGAAGGGCGAGCCGCAGAAGGAAGAAGAAGTACATCCAGAAATCAATCTGACAATTGATGCGTTTATTCCATCAGATTATATTCAGGATGGAAAGCAGAAGATTGAGATGTACAAGAAGTTTGCTGCCGTATCTTCTTTTGAAGAGATTGAGGATTTGACGGAAGAGCTTATGGACCGTTTTGGTGATATTCCGCAAAGCGTGCAAAATCTCCTGCTTGTATCGCGTCTGCGCGTATATGCAAGAGCGCATCGGATTGTAGAGATGATCCAGAAAGCAGATATGATCCAATTGGTTTTCCATGAAGATCAGGGTGCTAAAGTGGATTGGGGTGACCTTTATGAAGTTAAGGGTCCTCTTCTTAGACGCATTACACCTTCACGTCAAGGGCAGCAAGTTGTCGTCGGGATTAAGGTAAAAGGATTGACCCATGAGGAGAGCATTGAACTTGTTGAAAGTTTCCTCACTCAATTCGATGAACTCAAAAAGAAAAGAGAAGGCGAGGAAGCAACAGATGTGGCCAATTAAGAAGTATGGGCGACTTGCACTAGTAGCCTTTCTTTCCCTCATTGTTCTACTTGCAGGCTGTGGACAGAAAGAACCGATAGCCGCGAAGTATGATGACGGTAAGGAAATTACAGCACCACAATTCAAGAACTACACGGAAGTGATTAAAGCGATTGAGCCGAGCATGGCACAAGCCGTTGAGTCAGGGAACAAGGAAGCGCTGACCTATCTGCTGCATTATATGGTCATGACGCAGCATATCACCGACCAGGTGAAAGAGACGGATGAGATGAAGAAAAAAGCCGATGAAGGCTTTAAGCAGTATGAAAACTTCGTCAAACAACAGGTAGGCCAGGAAGAGAAGCTTACACAGTACTATGCTGACCGTAAAGTAACGGAAGGTGAGATGAAGGATTTCTTCCTTGATCAAGAGAAAATGATTGCTTATTTCTCCAAAGACATTAAGGAAGAGGATAAGAAGAAAGAATATGAGCTGGCCAAAAAGGAAGGTTATTTGACGCAGACAGATGTGCGCCACATCCTGATTGGCACAGAGAAGCGCTCCAAAGCAGAAGCAAAGAAAAAAGCTGATGAGTTGGTGAAGAAGTTACGCGGTGGAGCTGATTTTGCGAAGCTGGCAACAGAAAATACAGACGACCCAGGAAGCAAGGAAACGGGTGGATTGTATCAATATCCAATGCCTGACGGAAGCACATTAGAGCAGACTGCAGCAGAGTATAAGAATGCAGCGAAGACACTGCCTCTAAACAAAATTAGTGATCCGATCGAGACCGAATTCGGATATCATATTATGCGTGTCGAAAAACGTACGGATCAGTCCTATGAAGATGTAAAGAAAGACATTGGCGATATGCTGGCACAGCAGAAGCAAGGCGAGTTCTTAAACAGCAAGGTGAAAGAACTTATTAAAGAAGAAAAAGTTCCGGCTGATATGGTGAAGGAACAGCCTCAGCAGCCTGCACCTGGACAACCGGGCGGACAACAACAGCAAATTCCGCAACCGACTCCAGATGGTGGACAGCAGCCTGTACCGGCTCCGGAAGGGCAAAAGCCAAGCGGACAGTAGATAGTAAGATGGGAAGAGGGTTCTGTACTGAAGTATGTACAGACCCTTTTTTCTATGAACAAGGAAGTGCGGGTGAATATTCTTCCTAAAGGAGATAAATACTACAAGCAAGCCAATATAAGTTGCAGTTATTTCATTACTTCAGGAAAGCGAGGCATCAAGAATTATGAAAGCAACTGGAATTGTACGCCGGATTGACGATCTGGGACGGGTAGTCATTCCGAAAGAGATTCGCCGTACGCTCCGCATCCGTGAGGGTGACCCCCTTGAAATCTTCGTGGACCGCGATGGCGAAGTCATTCTGAAGAAGTATTCCCCAATCGGCGAGTTGGGCGACTTTGCTAAGGAATATGCCGATTCACTGTATGAGAGCACGAATCATATTACACTCATTAGTGATCGTGACACTGTCATCGCTGTCTCTGGAGCTTCTAAGAAGGAATTTATGGACAAGCCAATCGGTGAGATCGTGGAGAATACGATGGAGGAACGCCGGACCTCTCTGCAGACAACTGCTGGTGAGTACGAGATTATCCGTGATAACGAGGAGAACTATGCTTCCTATGTTATTGCCCCGATTATCGCAAGCGGTGATCCCATCGGTTCTGTTATCTTGCTGACCAAGGAAGATCAGGCCAAAATGGGCGACCTTGAAGTCAAGCTAGTAGAGACGGCGGCTGGATTTTTGGCGAAGCAAATGGAACAATAAGCAAGCAAGGATAAAGCTTCCGGTGATTCAATTGAGCCCGGGAGCTTTTTCTTTGGCGTAGGAAAGTTCGTCTTATCCCGGGCATAAGCTAGTTCAAGGGGACATGTCTTTTCGGTCCGCCTTGTCTGTGTTTATGATATAATGATGCAGGAATTTACCGGGAAAAGAGAGGGAAATCTATGGCTAAGAATCAGGGAGCATCCTTTTTAAAAGGGGCTGCAATATTGGGGGCAGGGGCATTGCTCTCCAAAATGCTTGGGGTCGTCTACCGTATTCCGTATCAGAATATTACGGGCGACCTTGGATACTATGTGTATACACAGGTGTATCCGTTGTACAGCGCTCTTCTCATTCTGGCAACAGCCGGATTTCCGATTGCAATATCGAAGTTTGTAGCGGAGAAGCTGGCGGTCGGTGACGTATACGGAGCACGTAAGATTTTTCGCGTATCTGCGGGCGTATTGACGCTGACCGGCTTTCTGTTCTTTTTTCTTCTCTGGTTCGGCGCACCCGTGCTTGCAGGCTTTATGAAGGACGAGAGACTGACCATGCCGATTCGCAGCGTATCTTTTGCTCTGTTGATCGTCCCGGTCATGGCGGCTATGCGGGGCTACTTTCAAGGACACCATAATATGGTTCCGACGGCTGTATCACAGATCAGTGAACAATTTGTTCGTGTTGCCACGATTATCTTTCTCTCTTATTGGTTCATGAAAACGACAGGCGATGTCTACCTTGCCGGGTCGGGCGCGGTATTCGGTGCTGTTACAGGTGCTTGCTTCGCGTTTGTGGTCATGCTTTTTTTCTGGCGGCGAAATCAGAAAGTACAGCAGCGGGTATGGGATGAGGCAAGCTTGCGGCAATCATATAAAGAAGAGACCATATCAGACATTGCCCGGAAACTTTTCTATTACGCGATTCCGATCTGTCTTGGATCGCTTGTGCTGCCGCTTATGCAGCTAACAGACTCATTCACAGTTGTGAGTATGCTCATACGAGGGGGCAATGATGCCGAGTCGGCTTATGCATTGAAAGGGATTTTTGATCGTGGTCAGCCCTTAGTGCAATTCGCGGCTTTCCTTGCGACATCCCTGTCCTTATCGCTTGTCCCGGCTATTGCCGAGGCTAGGGCCTTGAATCAGCATCGGCTTATCACCAATCGAACAGAGCTTGCTCTGCGTTTAACCTTTTTGTTTGGACTGCCTGCGTCGGTCGGACTGGCTATTGTGGCAGGTCCTGTAAATGTTATGCTCTATGAAAACGCCAATGGTACAGTAGCGCTAACAGTCCTTGCATTCACTACCATCTTTTCGACGCTCGGAATTACTTCTGCGGGAATCCTACAGGGGATGGGAGAAGTTAATCTTCCGGTACGAAACCTGCTCATAGGTGTTATCGTAAAGCTTCTATTAAATATAGTGCTCATTCCGTTCTTTGGAATTATTGGGGCCTCGGTAGCAACCGTGTGTGCTTATATGATCTCTACACTGCTTAACTTGTATGCGGTTAAGCATCTAACAGGTGCTAGGTTTGGTCTAGGGGAATTCTTCCTCAAGCCATTTCTGGCGGTAACGATGATGGGGCTTGCGGCATTTGTTGCAAGAGCGGCCGTAGAACGCGGCTTGGCGGATATCTTCTCCTCTGCCCGCTTATATGCTACCGGAGTAAGCTTGGCTGCTGTTGGAGCTGGGGTTATCATGTATGCGATTGCTCTTTTCCTATCCGGAACGGTGCGCCGCGCTGATTTGGAGAGTACAAAAGCGGGGCGTAGGCTTGTACCCATCCTGCTAAAGCTTCGGCTTTTGCATGAGTAAAGATGAAAGGGAGGCGGAAATGATGAAAAGAATCATCGTAATCGGACTTGGAGCGGGAAGCCTGGATGGACTACCGCTTGGCATATATCGCACATTGAAAGAGACGAAGCAGCTATACGTACGTACGGAGAAACACCCGGCTATTTTAGAACTATCCGCTGAAGGTGTAGAGTATGAGAGCTTTGATTCTGTATATGAGGCACATGATCAGTTTCCGGGGGTCTATGAGGAAATCAGTGAACGCCTTCTTGCGCTAGCAGTAGAAAAGGGAGAAATCGTCTATGCTGTACCCGGCCATCCGCTGGTAGCAGAGCGTACGGTTCAACTGCTGCTTGAGAAAGCGGAGGAGCGCGGTGTACAGATCGATGTGCAGGGAGGGCAAAGCTTTCTTGACCCGGTATTTGCTTCATTGAAGGTTGATCCGGTTGAAGGCTTCGCATTGCTTGACGGTACCGCTTTATATGCGCATCAGGTTCAGCCTAATCTTCACATGCTAATCTGCCAGGTCTACGACGCTTTTATTGCCTCAGAAGTCAAGCTGACACTTATGGACGTATATCCGGATGAATATCCGGTTACTGTGGTCACGGCTGCAGGAATTGCCGGGCAGGAGAAGATGGAGGTAGTACCGCTGTATGAATTGGACAGGCTTGCCGAATACGGGAACCTGACGACGGTATATGTTCCGCCTACCCAAGAGGATGAAGCGTTGAGCCGGCAATTCTGGCGGCTGCGAGACATCGTTGCTATTCTGCGCAGTCCTGATGGCTGCCCGTGGGATCGGGAGCAGACGCATCAGTCCATCCGAAAAAATCTCATTGAGGAGACGTACGAGGTACTAGAGACGATTGATGATGAGGACCCGGATGCGATGTGTGAGGAGATGGGAGATCTGCTTCTCCAGATTATGCTTCATTCACAGATGGCGGAAGAGGATGGTTATTTTACGGTTCAAGATGTCATTGCCGGGCTGAATGAGAAGCTGATCCGCCGTCATCCGCATGTGTTCGGTACGTCAGACGCCCAAGATGCGGATGAAGCCCTTCAGAACTGGGAGGCTATTAAGAAGAAGGAAAAACAGGGTAAAGGAAAAGAAGAGGCATCTCGTTTAGACAGTGTGCCGCGTGACTTGCCCGCTATGTTAAAGGCATACAAATACCAGAAGAAAGCGGCAGGTGTCGGCTTTGACTGGGACAAGCTCTCCGAGGTGTTCGACAAAGTGAAGGAAGAGTGGGAAGAGCTGCAAGAGGCGAAGACGGATGAACATCGTCTTGAAGAGCTGGGCGATTTGTTGTTTGTCATCGTAAATGTAGCACGCTTTATGAAGATTGACCCGGAAGAGGCGCTTGCTCTTGCAAATAAGAAATTCTATTATCGCTTCTCTTATATCGAGAAGAAGGTGCAGGAAGCGGGCAAGACATTTGAGAATACGTCGCTTGAAGAGATGGAGAATTGGTGGCAGGAAGCCAAGCGGAAAAAGAAAGAGGAAGAAGGGGTATAACGTGCGTCTTGATAAATTTTTGAAGGTTTCCCGATTGGTAAAACGCCGTACATTGGCGAAGGAAGTGTGCGATCAGGGACGTGTACTTATTAACGGCCAGGTAGCCAAGTCCAGTGCTAATGTAAAAGTAGGTGACGAGCTTACGGTTCGCTATGGGAATAAGCTTGTAACGGTACAGGTGGAGAAGCTGCTTGATACGACCAAAAAGGACGAAGCAGCGACGCTTTACACCATGATTAATGAAGAATACCTTCCCCGTGATGACCGGGAAGAGCCTGGGGCTTCTATCTGGTAATTGCCTTCGCTGTTTATTGTGTTCTAATCTATGCTCACTCTCAATAGGATGGTATAAAAAGGAGGGTGGGCCGTGATGATGGAAACGAACCCGAAGAAGAGCATTCGCCATGATGTCGTCATGATTAACCGGAAAAAACTTGATATAACAGGCGTGCTTAAAGTCGAGAGCTTCGATCATGAAGAGTTCCTGCTTCACACGGAGGCTGGCTTTCTTACGATAAAGGGTAAGAACCTGCATATGAAAAACTTAAGTCTAGAGACAGGACAGGTATCCATCGAGGGCGTGGTGTTCGCGATGGAGTACATCGACGAATCCTACCAGGGGGAAAAAGCCAAAGGAATCTTTGGCAGGATCTTTAAGTGACACTTAGCGGGCAAGCAGTTACCATGCTGTCGATGCTTTTGTGCGGATTAGCGATGGGGATGCTGTATGATACGTATCGTACGGTAGAACGCAGATGCCGCCTCCCTATCTGGCTCGTATGGATCACGGACCTTTTTTTCTGGATAAGCTGTACGTTTCTCGTATTCGGTACGCTTCTGAGAATCAATGAAGGTGTGGTTCGAATTTACATCTTTCTTGGGCTTGGGATCGGTATCATTCTTTATTTTTTATTGTTTCAGCGTTTGTATCTTCGAATTTTGAACAAGCTTATTGCATTTGTTCTGTGGCTGTACCGGGTAATGCTTCGGATCGGCTATTTGTTTCTTATCGTTCCGCTCCTGTTTCTGTATCGTTCGCTCATTGCAGTTGCAATGTTTTTTCTCTCTGTTCTGCTTACTATTGGCAAGTGGATAGCGTGGCCGTTTCTTTCAGTCGGGAGAAAGCTGTGGTCATGGATATGGGGAAAATACTTGCAAAAACCGATGGGACGAATAAAAGTAATTTTGAGAAAAAGGTGGCAAGCCTTGACGGGTTGGATAAAAGGTAAGAAAATGTAAAATAATCAATCAAGAAAGGTGAACGATATGCAGCAGCAACCGCAATCCAAGCCACCAAAGCAAGGTTTAAAGCGCAGAATGCGCCTTTTGCAGATTATTGTCGTTTTGTTTTTGTCATGGGCAGGCTACACGTATTACTCGCAAAGCCAACAATTAGCTGACAAACAGCGTGAGCTTGCGGATTTGCAGCGCCAGGCCACCAAAGTGCAGGAAGAGAAGAAACAACTCGAATTACAGACAAAAAGAATGAATGATAAAGAATACATCGGAGAGTTAGCACGTAAAAACTTTTTCCTCTCGAAAGAGGGAGAGGTCATTTTTCTAACGCCGGATGAACAGAAAAAAAAGCAATAGGGATATGGATTGAGGAGCGATAGCTCCTCTTTTTTCTTTTCTTTTAATGTAAGTGCCGCTTACATTTTTGCGTCGACATCAACCGGAAAATAAGAATTTAATTGTCGGAAAATTTTTAATACAACCTCCCTTGTTTTGACAAAATTTGTTTTTGGCATGTGCTTAAATCGGAGATACAAAATTTATGAGTAGGTGGTGTTGCAGGATGATTCGAAATGAATCCGTTACAACAGCAGGGAAGATAACAGGAAGAATGACGACTGCTTTAGAGGGGGCTAATACGAGAAGCGGTAACTGGCTCTATGCTGTATCACACCAGTGGAGTGCGCTTCATCTGGTGATGGGTTTTTTGCTGGGACGGGCAGTGATCTTACAGGAGATGTCTCCGTTTGCGGTCCCTTTTTTCGCGGTGATGTATTTCCTAAAGAAAAATCGGCTGCTTCTGATCATGTTTTCAATTATCGCCGGAAGCGCGATGCAGTCGATGGAGATCGCTTCGGCAAATTTTCTCGGAATGGCAATGGTGCTGGTTTTGCTAAGCGGCATGGAGCGGCACAGGAAGATCGAGCTCAATTACGCCCCGTTGCTTTCATCTCTCGCGGTCCTCCTCAGCTGTGTGACGGTAGATTACATTATGAACAAGCTAAGTTGGTATTCATTCTTCATGGACGGAGTTGCGGCGCTGCTTAGTTTGATTCTTACGCTTATTTTTGTTCAGGCGATTCCAATCCTTACATCCAAGCGTAGCCACCAGCATCTGCGAACGGAAGAAATTATCTGCTTAATTATTCTGCTAGGATCCATTATGACGGGAACGGTCGGATGGATTGTACAGGATGTATCGGTCGATAATACACTCTCACGTTATTTGGTTCTGCTTTTTGCGGCCGTAGGTGGGGGGACGGTTGGTGCTGCTGTGGGAGTTGTAACCGGACTTGTATTGAGTCTGGCTAACATAGATGCCATTCATCAGATTAGTCTCTTGGCGTTCTCCGGATTGCTGGCCGGTCTGCTTAAGGAGGGGAAGAAATGGACAGTGGCCTTAGGTCTTCTTATTGGCTCCTCCATTCTTACCGTCTATGTAGGCGAACAGAGAGAGATACTGCAATCGACGCTTGAGACATTCGCGGCTGTGCTGCTTTTCTTATTCACCCCGAGATTTGTGATGAATGAAATCGCAAAATTTATCCCGGGAACAGAAGAGAACGCAAGCTCGCAACAACAATATTTACGAAAGGTGCGTGATGTGACAGTCGGAAAGATGGATCAGTTCGCCCATCTCTTCACGAAGCTCTCCGAAACATTTGCTGTGCCTTATATGGCGGAGCCGCCGAGCGAAGAGACGAGTAAAGATTATTTTCTAGGTGAGGTGATGAAGAATACATGCCAGCGGTGCTGGAAGAAGGATCAGTGCTGGAACCGAGAGTTTGATGATACGTACGAAGCGCTTACTGAGATGATGCGCATTATGAAAAGGGACGGTGAAGTTAACCTTAACGAGATGCCGAAGGATTGGCTGCGCAAATGTGTAAAGCAAGATCGGATGCTGACCTACATGGAGCAGGAATATGTACGCTGGCAGACCCAACTGCATCTTAAACAGCAGATTGCTGAAAGTCGACGGCTCGTAGCCGAGCAGTTAGCGGGTGTCTCGCGTGTCATGCAGAACTTCGCCCGTGAAGTACAGAAGGAAGGCATTCATCTGCATGTGCAGGAACAGCAAATTTTTGGGGCATTGGAAGGAGTGGGGCTATCGATACGTAACGTGGATATCATGAATCTAGAAGAAGGGAAGGTGGACATTGAAATTACCCAGCCGTCCTGTCACGGCAGAGATGAATGTTCGAAAATTATCGCTCCGCTGCTCACGGATATTCTGGGTGAGAAAATTACCGTCAAAAACAAAAACTGCCAGGCACTTGAAGACGGAACGTGCCGCATGTGCCTTGGTTCAGCCCAAACATTTGAGATTGAAACAGGCGTAGCCGGCGCCGCTAAAGGAGGACAGCTTCTATCCGGTGACTGCTTTAAAATTATGGAATTCGGAAGCGGAAAGATGGCGCTCGCTATGAGCGATGGGATGGGCAACGGAGAGAGAGCATACATGGAAAGCTCTTCAACGCTTGAGCTTTTGCAGCAATTGCTCGAATCGGGTATGGAGGAGACGCTGAGCATTAAATCAGTCAACACAGTGCTCTCTCTCCGTTCGCCGGATGAAGTATTCGCTACGGTTGATCTGGCTTTGATCGACCAGCATAATGGTCAGGCGAAGTTTATCAAGACCGGTTCTACGCCAAGCTTTATTAAGCGGGGCAGGGAAGTCATCCCGATCTCGGCGAATAACTTGCCGATCGGTATTATTGACGATATTGATGTTGATATTGTGAGCTACCAGCTCAAGCCAGGTGATTTGTTAATTATGATGACAGACGGCATCTATGAGGCGCCGCGCGTAGAGAACAAAAACTTATGGATGAAACGAAAAATCTCCGAGTTAAAAACAAATGAACCCCAGGAGGTGGCTGATTGTCTGTTAGAGCTCATTATTCGTCAGCATTACGGTGAGATTCCTGATGATATGACGGTCATGGTGGCGCGTATTGAACATTACATGCTGCCGTGGGCGACAATTCCGGTACCGAATGCTCCGAAAATTGAGCGGCCCCGTTATGTAAGCTAAAATAAAAGACATTGCCACGCCCTAACATAGCGGATGGTTGGGGCGCGGCATTTTTTTTTGTTATAGTTAAAAAACAAATGAAATTTTTTTGAAACCTATGGGAAATATGATGCGTATAGTTATATAGGTCGGCATTTCTCTGGCCGCATGATTGAAGGTGGAACCTTTGCTTGAGCAAATGAAGAAAACGATACAGGCTTACGGCTTATTAAAGACAGGCGACTCGGTAGTGGCAGCTGTATCAGGTGGTCCCGATTCGGTGGCATTAGTACATGCGCTCGCTTCTCTGCGAGAAGAATATGAATGGACACTTGCCGCAGCACACCTTGATCATCAATTTCGGGGTGAAGAGTCAAAAGAAGACAGCCGCTATGTTCAGCGCCTGTGTGCGGAGATGAATATTCCGTGTTTTGTGGAGTCTATTGATGTTCCGCGTTTTATTACAGAGACAGGACTGAATCTTCAAGAAGCTGCGCGGCAGGTTCGCTACCGTTTTCTTATGCAGGTAGCAAAAGACATGGGAGGCGCTAAGATCGCGACGGCTCATCATGCAGACGACCAGTTGGAGACGATGTTAATGCGTCTTGTGCGAGGCACAAGTGTGGAAGGGTTGTCAGGCATTCCGCTGCGTCGACACGAGAATAACATCGATATCGTTCGTCCGCTGCTTGAAGTCTCACGCGATCAAATTGAGCGTTATTGCAAGGAACACGGAATGATTCCGCGTCAGGATCAAAGCAATTTCAGCGACAAGTATTTGCGCAATCGGATTCGTCTACATTGGATCCCGCTTATGCGGCAAGAAAATCCGCAGATATCCGATACTACAGCACAGCTTGCAAGCCTGCTTAGGGAGGAGAATGACTATCTGCGGCAGGAGAGTGAAGCCAATCTTTCGTCTATTGTAGAAGATTGGAGCGCCAATACAATAATCATAAGACAAAATGACTTTCTGGCGCATCACCTTGCTTTACAAAGGAGGATGATTAAACTAATATTAAGTTATCTGCTGAAAAGCGACATAAAAGAAACAGGGTATGTGCATATTGAAAACATACGCGAAATCATCGAAGGTACAAACCCGGCAGCCTGTATCCATTTACCTGGACAATTGCAGGTGCGCAGAGAGTATCAACGAGTGATTTTCTCATCTATTTCAGACACAACTTCAATACCCCCCTACATATATTCTTTGGATATTCCCGGGCAGACGTACATTCCGGAAATTGATCGGACGATCCATTGCTATTATGGGAGCAGGGATGAGAAACAGCACCTGACAAAAGGTGTGTTCGCCGTGTTTGATCCGGCAATCGTTAAGGGTAAACTATACGTAAGGCAACGGCGTGCTGGAGATCGAATACAGCCTCTAGGCATGCTCGGAACCAAGAAGGTAAAGGATGTCCTTATCGATAAGAAGATTCCCCGCGACAAGCGAGATCGAATTCCTCTTCTGACCGATGATGAACACATTCTCTGGATCCCTGGCGTGAAGCGTTCGAGTTGGTATGTGCCGCACATGGAAGCGGATGTCGTATTGTATGTAGTGCTTGATTCGTCGCTTTTTTGACAATTTCATCTCTCTTTGTAGCTATGGGTGTACATTGCGTGGCCAGAAGAGTATGATTGACAGCGGAATGCAAAATTGTGACCGTGTTCATACCAGGAGGTTCATCATGGAAAAAGACATTCAGGAAGTGCTTGTGACAGAAGAAGAAATTGCGGAAAAAGTTCGCGAGTTGGGGCGTACTCTCTCTGGAGAATATGCGGATAAAAACCCACTCGTTATTTGTGTTTTACGGGGAGGCGCTCCGTTTATGACAGACTTGGTGCGCCGCATGGATATTCCGCTTGAGATGGACTTTATGGCCGTATCAAGCTATGGAGCTTCCACCCAATCCTCAGGGGTTGTACGAATTATGAAGGACCTGGATACTTCTGTGGAAAACCGTCACATTATTATTGTCGAAGATATTATCGACAGCGGACTGACACTTAGCTATTTGATTGATGTTATTGAACGACGCAATGCCGCTTCTGTTAAGGTGGTGACGTTACTTGACAAGCCGGCACGCCGCACCGTCGACTTGAAGCCGGATTATTGCGGATTTCAGATTCCGGACGCATTTGTTGTCGGCTATGGACTCGATTACGCAGAGAAGTACCGTAATCTCCCTTATATCGGAATCCTGAAGCCTGAAGTATATAGCTAAACTGATAAGTTGTGAACGTTAAGTTCCATGTGGTAAAATAATGTAGGTGTTTGAGCGCGAGAGGAGGTAAGGAATGAATCGGTTCTTCCGCAATACAGGATTTTATCTGCTAATTATTCTAGTAACGGTTGGGATTGTCAATTTCATTACCAACCAGGGTACGGACACGTCGAAGATCCCTTACAACAAGTTCCGTCAGTACCTTAACCAGGGTCAAGTTGCCGAACTGCAGATTCGTCCTGACCGAGGTACATATTATATTCAGGGTAAGTTGAAGGATCAGACGATCTTCTATACGAATGGGCCGCTTTATGATAATGCGAAGCTGCTGCAGGAAGTAGAAGAAGCGAATCTGGCAAAAGAAGAGTATCTAGAACAGAAAGGTGATTCTGTCTGGCTTACTTTTCTTACCTCAATTATTCCTTTTGTGATCATCTTTATTTTATTCTTCTTCCTGTTGAACCAGGCCCAGGGTGGCGGCAGCAGGGTTATGAACTTCGGTAAAAGCAAAGCGAAGTTATATAATGATGAGAAGAAGAAGGTTACATTTAACGATGTAGCCGGTGCGGATGAAGAAAAAGCCGAACTGGTTGAGGTCGTAGAGTTTTTGAAAGATCCGCGTAAGTTTGCCGCGGTTGGAGCGCGTATTCCAAAAGGGGTGCTCCTTGTCGGTCCTCCGGGTACGGGTAAGACGCTATTAGCACGGGCTGTCGCTGGTGAAGCGGGTGTGCCGTTCTTTAGCATTAGTGGTTCCGACTTTGTTGAGATGTTTGTCGGTGTCGGTGCTTCGCGTGTGCGTGACTTGTTCGAGAATGCGAAGAAGAACGCTCCATGTATCATTTTCATTGATGAGATTGATGCCGTAGGTCGTCAGCGCGGTGCTGGTCTTGGCGGCGGCCATGATGAGCGCGAACAGACGCTTAACCAGTTACTTGTTGAGATGGATGGCTTTGGAGCCAACGAAGGAATTATCATTGTGGCGGCGACCAACCGTCCGGATATTCTTGACCCGGCGCTTCTGCGTCCTGGACGTTTTGACCGTCAGATTACAGTAGATCGCCCAGATGTAAAAGGCCGCGAAGCAGTACTGAAGGTACATGCGCGCAATAAGCCGCTGGGTGAAGGCGTGGATTTGGATATTATCGCCCGCCGCACACCGGGCTTTACCGGTGCCGATCTTGAGAACTTATTGAATGAAGCGGCATTGCTTGCAGCACGCCGTAATAAACGCAAAATCGACATGAATGAAGTAGATGAAGCTATCGACCGTGTTATTGCCGGTCCGGCTAAGAAGTCCCGTGTCATTAGTGATGATGAGAAGAGACTTGTGGCTTATCATGAAGCCGGCCATACAATTTGCGGCTACTTCTTAAAAAATGCCGATATGGTGCATAAAGTAACGATCATTCCGCGTGGTAGCGCAGGTGGCTACACGGTTATGCTTCCAAAAGAAGACCGGTTCTTCGCTACCAGATCCGATCTGTTAGATAAGATCGTAGGTCTGCTTGGCGGACGCGTAGCGGAAGAACTTGTACTTAAAGAAATCAGTACAGGGGCTCATAATGACTTTGAACGTGCTACAGGTATTGCCCGTCGCATGGTTATGGAGTTCGGAATGAGTACCAACTTAGGACCGATGCAATTTGGTCAAAGTCAAGGTCAAGTATTCCTTGGCCGCGACTTCGGACATGAGCAGAACTACAGCGATGAGACAGCGCGTCAAATTGACCAAGAGATTCAGACGATTATTCGCGATTGTCACCAGCGTTGTACAGACCTGCTTAACGAGCATATGGATAAGCTTGAAGGTGTAGCACAGGCGCTTCTTAAAGTAGAGACGCTGGATGCTGAACAAATCAAGAGTATTATCGAGACCGGCTCGCTCTCAAGCGATGTAGGCGAAGTTAAGGAAGTTACGACTGGCGATGTGAAGGTACAGATCACTGGCAAGCCGGACGACTCCGCGCCAACTCCTGGCATTGATAGCGAAGAGCGCGATCGAAGCGACACATAAGCATATAAAGGAAGCCTTCCCTGAGATGGGAAGGCTTTTTTTCTATTGAAGAAGGAGGAGGGTGGTATTTTAGTTACTAACATCCTCTTGCTCTTTACCCTGCTTTAGGTGTGTACAATTTTTCAGTTTAAAGGTATGATACAAATATTCTAGTTACCCCGTGGGTATTGTTTTTAAGGATTCATAATGGAGGTTGCTCAATATGGAAGCGTTAGCTTTAGAGAAGAAGGAACAGCGAAACCGGGAACTCCGAGACAAGATCATGCATTTGAAAAAAGAAAGAAATGCAATTATTTTGGCGCATTATTATCAGCGTCCTGAGATTCAAGAAATTGCGGATTTTCTTGGTGATTCATTCGGTTTGGCACAGAAAGCAGCAACAACAGATGCTGATGTTATTGTATTCTGTGGTGTTCATTTTATGGGAGAAAGCGCGAAAATTTTGAACATGGACAAAACGGTTCTCATTCCAGATGAACGTGCCGGCTGTCCTATGGCGGACATGGTAAATGTAGGCGGTCTCAAAAAAGTAAAAGCCCAGCATCCCAACGCGAAAGTGGTCGCATACATTAATACGTCTGCCGATGTGAAAGCGGAGACAGATATCTGCTGTACATCATCCAATGCAAAGAATGTAATTGAATCTATTGATGCAGAAGAAATCATCTGGGTTCCGGATAAAAATCTAGGGCATTGGGTATCTCAATTCACTGATAAGAAGATGATTATTTGGGAAGGGTATTGCAATACACATGACCAGTTAACGGTAGAAGATGTACAAAAGCTCAAAGAAGAGCATCCCGATGCTCAGTTTGTCGTACATCCTGAATGCCGCCCGGAAGTTGTAGCGATGGGTGATTTTGTTGGAAGTACGACGGGCATCCTTAACTATTGTCGTGAAACAAATCACAAGAAGTTCATCGTTGGAACAGAAGACGGTGTAGGATATAAGCTGCGTTTGGACAGCCCGGATAAAGAATTTATCTTTGCTTCAAAATATCTGGTTTGCCCGAACATGAAGGTCAATAACCTCAAAAAAATTGCTGATTGCTTGGAGACTATGCAGCCGCAGATTTATGTGCCGGAAGATATCGCGGATAAGGCGCGCGCTTCCCTTGAGCGAATGCTGTCTGTCGAAGCGGTTCAGTAATCGGCAAAGGGTGTTAAGAAAGAAGGGTAAATCAGATGGTGCCACGCTATGTCATTGATTTTAAGCTAGCTGAACTTGAAACATATAAGACAGATGTGCTGGTGATCGGTTCAGGAATTGCCGGATTATATACGGCACTTAAGCTAAGTGAGCGGCACAATGTGATGTTGCTCAGTAAAACGGCGCTAACACAAAGCAATACGCGTTATGCCCAGGGCGGTATCGCAGCCGTAACAGCAGAGACCGATTCTCCAGAGCTGCACCGACAAGATACGCTGATTGCAGGTGCTGGTATCTGTTTAGGTGAAGCGGTGGATGTACTCGTGAATGAAGGGCCTTCCTGTATTACCGATTTGATTCGTTACGGGACAAAGTTCGATGAGGAAGATGGCGTGCTTGCGTTAACGAGAGAGGGAGCGCACAGCCAGCGGCGCATTCTGCATGCGCAGGGAGATGCAACCGGCGCGGAGATTGTACGCGCCTTATCGCAATGTACGCTGACCAACAAACGTATTACAATTCTTGAGAATCATTTTACGCTTGATCTGGTGACTCATCAAGGTGAATGCATCGGCGCACTTGTACGCAAGCCCGATGGTAAGGTTATCTATGTACGTGCTAATGCTACAATATTGGCTACCGGCGGAGCCGGACAATTGTATCGCTATACCACCAACCCGGAAATTGCCACAGGCGATGGAATGGCTATGGCATACCGGGCTGGTGCTTATATTAAAGACGTGGAATTCATCCAGTTTCATCCAACCTCGTTATGTTACCCAGGCGCTCCTCGGTTTCTTATATCTGAAGCGGTGCGAGGTGAGGGAGCGGTCCTGCGCAATATAAAGGGAGAGCGCTTCATGGAGAAATACCATCCGTTGAAAGAGCTCGCTCCCCGAGATGTGGTTGCGCGCGCGATGGTGTCTGAAATGGAATCAACTGGTTCCACGTTCGTTTACTTGGATATTACCCATGAATCAGAGGAGTTAATCAAGCATCGTTTTCCTACGATTCATAAGGTTTGCCTTCGTTATGGTTTGGATATGGTGACAGATTGGATTCCGGTTGCACCAGCTGCACATTATATTATGGGCGGTATCAAGACAGATCTGTATGGGGAGACAGCGACACAGCGCTTATTCGCCTGTGGCGAAGTATCATGTACAGGTGTGCACGGAGCCAATCGCTTAGCCAGCAATTCACTTGCAGAAGCTCTGGTATTTGGACGTCGCATTGCACAGCGAGTAGGCGAGCTTGATGATATTGGTGATGACATTCCGTTTGTATCCTTTTCCTTAATGCGCCAGCATACGATGAAAAGCGATACGGTTATGGAGAGGAAACTCCGGCTGCAAAAGCTTATGGTCGCACATGTCGGATTAAAGCGTGACGAAAGAGGACTTACGAAAGCTGTACGTGAGCTGGAGCGTTATGTAAAAGCATTTCGGATGAAGGTAGAGAAACCGGAAGAGCTTGAGTATCTGAACTTATTAACGTGCGCATGTCTGGTTGCGAATGCGGCGCTCCTGCGGGAAGAAAGCCGTGGAGGTCATTATCGTGAGGATTTCTCGAAGAAAGATGATCTAGTATGGCGCAAGCATATTGTGCAGTCGATTGAAGACGGGGTTTTAGAGGAGAGAAATACAAATGAAGATGAATAAACAACTGCTTGATCGGCAGATTGAGATGTGGCTTCAAGAGGACATTGGCTTCGGTGATGTAACAAGCCTTGCGACCGTACCGGAAGACCTTGATGGAGTAGGGATTCTATACGCCAAGCAGGATGGTGTCATAGCAGGTCTTGATGTAGCGCAGCGTGTCTTTACATGTCTCGATGCATCACTTGTCTTTTCACCAAAGGTAATGGAGGGGGCTTTTGTTGAAAAAGGCACGATGATTGCTCAAGTAGAAGGGTCGGTACAAAGCGTGCTCGGCGGTGAGCGTCTTGCTCTTAACTTATTGCAGCGCATGTCCGGCATTGCTACATTGACCCGGCAATATGTAGAAAAAGCGCGGATGGCAAGTGAAAAAGTTCGCATAGTCGATACGCGCAAGACGACGCCGGGCCTGCGGATGCTTGAAAAGTATGCAGTAACGGTAGGCGGCGGACATAATCATCGCCTGGGTTTATTTGATGCAGTAATGATTAAGGATAATCATATTAAGGCTGCTGGCGGCATCGGTGCTGCTGTATCCTTTGCGCGCCAAGCTATTCCGCATACGATGCGTGTAGAAGTGGAAGTGGAGACGCTTGTACAGCTAGAAGAAGCAATCGGAGCGAACCCTGATATTATCATGTTGGATAATATGGATTTGGATACAATGAGAGAAGCCGTGCGTCGTGTAGACGGACGGATGATTGTAGAGGCTTCAGGCGGTGTCAATCTTGATACGGTGCAGGGAATTGCAGCCACAGGGGTGGACATTATTTCTGTTGGGAGTTTGACACACTCTGTGTCTGCATTAGACATTAGTCTGGATCTAAATGAAAGAAAACGATAGGTAGGGACGCGATACGATGTTATTTGTCATTGATGTTGGAAACACGAATATCGTACTGGGCGTATATGAAGGTGATGCATTAAAGCATAATTGGCGCATTAGCACAGACCGCAGCAAGACCGATGACGAGTTCGGCATGCTCATCAAAAGCTTATTTGCTGATAAAGGGCTGTCCTTTAGTGATGTGGAGGGAATCATTATCTCCTCCGTTGTTCCGCCGCTTATGTTTCCGCTAGAGAAGATGTGTCAGAAGTATTTCGATATTAAGCCGATGGTGATCGGGCCTGGATTAAAAACCGGACTAAACATCAAAGCAGATAATCCTCGTGAGATCGGCGCAGACCGCATCGTTAATGCTGTAGCTGCCATTCATCATTATGGTACGCCTCTGCTTGTTGTGGATTTTGGGACAGCAACTACCTTCTGCTTTATTGATGAGGAGGGAGGCTATCATGGTGGTGCTATTGCACCGGGAATTAGCATTTCTACGGAAGCATTGTACAGCCGTGCTGCTAAGCTTCCCCGTATCGAGTTGATGAAGCCGCCAAGCGTGATTGGCCGCAACACGATTCATGCCATGCAATCCGGTATTATCTACGGTTTTGTCGGCCAGGTGGATGAGCTGGTACGCAGGATGAAAGCCGAGGTAGCAAAGCAGCCGACCGTGATTGCGACAGGAGGATTGGCAGAGTTAATCGGAAGTGAGTCAAGTGAAATTGATATTGTGGACCCATGGTTAACAGTAAAAGGCTTGCGCTTAATCTACAATCGAAATAAGAAATAAAGAAAGGCGGGGAATGCTCCGCCTTTTTTTGCTGACTGTACATGTTGTGGTAAACTGTTTTGTATAAGCGCGACCGATGGCGCTAACTCAAGGAAGAAAGAGGAAAGATAATGAAAGATTATTTAATTCGTGGAATTGCATATGACGGTTTCGTGCGCGCGTTTGCCGTGCGTACTACACATACAATGCAAGAAATTCAGCGCCGCTTAGATACATGGCCGATCGTGAGCGCAGCGGTAGGACGCACCGTATCTGGGGCAGCTATGATGGGGGCGATGCTGAAAGGCAGTGAGCGTCTGACCGTTGTTATACGTGGTAACGGACCCGTAGGCCAGATTGTGGCTGATGCCAATGCAAAAGGTGAGGTGCGAGGTTATGTGCACAACCCGCATATCCACTTTAAAGAAATGAATGAGAAAGGCAAATTGGATGTTCGCCGTGTTGTTGGTACGGAGGGGAGCATTACTGTAACGAAAGATTTGGGATTGAAAGAACCGTATCAAGGGACAAGTCCAATTGTGTCAGGTGAGATTGGTGAAGATTTAACATATTATCTGACTGTATCCGAACAGGTACCTTCCGCTGTGGGTGTAGGTGTACTGGTGAATCCGGACAATACAGTAAAAGCGTCAGGTGGCTTCATCATTCAGCTTATGCCGAATACACCAGAAGACGTAATTGAACGGTTGGAGAAAACACTCAGCTCCATTCGCCCTGTCTCATCGATGATTGATGAGGGATTATCTCCTGAAGAGATTCTGCATGAGATTTTGGGAGCTGATTTTACCCTATTGGATAAGCAGGAAGTCGTATTTAGCTGTCACTGTTCTTTGGACCGTGTGAATCGCGCATTAATCAGCCTTGGCAGAGAAGAATTGGATGCGATGATCGAAGAACAGGGAGAAGCTGAGATCACCTGCCATTTCTGTAACGAACGCTACCACCTTGACCGTGAGGACCTTGAGAATCTTCGTGCAAATTTATAGTGGACAATTGACGCTTTCTTAGGTCGATTGATATAATATTCATAAAACCTATTTAATTAGTAGGTATTTGATGAGGAGGATTTCCGATGCGGGTAGCTCAATCAATTACTGACTTAATCGGGTATACACCATTAGTGAAATTAAATCGTGTGACGGAAGCGGACGAAGCAAATGTTTATTTGAAACTGGAATTTTTTAATCCAGGCAGTAGTGTAAAGGATCGAATTGCGCTTTCTATGATCGAAGCGGCAGAGCGAGAAGGTGTATTGCAAGAAGGCATGACAATTGTGGAGCCAACAAGCGGAAACACAGGCATTGGACTTGCGATGGTAGCCGCAGCAAAAGGCTATCGCTCTCTACTCGTTATGCCCGACACCATGAGTATGGAAAGACGCAATCTGCTTCGTGCATATGGTGCGGAGCTTGTGCTGACACCGGGAGCGGAAGGCATGGGGGGAGCCATTCGCAAAGCGGAGGAATTAGTGAGTGAGCATGAAAATTATTTCATGCCCCAGCAGTTTAAAAATCAAGCGAACCCGCAGATTCATCGCGAGACGACGGCGAAAGAACTGCTAGAGCAGGCTGAACAAATCGGCGGCGTTCATGCATTTGTCTCCGGTATCGGAACCGGCGGAACGATTACCGGTGTAGGTGAAGTGCTCAAGGAGAAGTATCCAGAGGTTCAGATTGTAGCTGTTGAGCCTGCCGCATCCCCTGTATTATCGGGCGGTAAGCCGGGGCCGCACAAAATCCAGGGGATTGGTGCTGGATTTGTACCGGAGACGCTGAATACGGATATATATGATGAGATCATCCAGGTAGAAAATGAAGATGCATTTGCTATGGCGCGTTTAGTAGCCAAAACAGAAGGCATTCTGGGCGGAATCTCATCAGGTGCTGCTATTCATGCGGCGAAGAAAGTAGCGAAGAAGCTAGGAGCAGACAAGAACGTTATTGTCATCATTCCAAGCAACGGAGAAAGATATTTAAGCACCCCTCTTTATCAATTCGACGAAGAGTGAGTATAATAAAAGAGCACGAGCCCTTGACCTGCTAAAGGCAAGGGCTCGCTTTGCGCAGAGAACGATAGACAATGGAGGGAAGCAAGTGAGACAGCCTGAGGAATGGACGATAGAATGGCTTGGGCGCTATGAGCGTGTGCCTCTCTGGCAAAGCATCGAATGGTTGGAGCAAGATCCATGGCAGCTCTATCGGAAGATTGCAGCGGAAGTGGATTATGCGTTTATTCTAGAGAGCGGACGAAACGGACGTTATACATACGTAGGAGCTGATCCGACTGCTTCTCTTCTATATAAGAATGGACAAGTGCGGGAAGGTAGCGGTGCTCTGTCACCGATTATGGCGGACCCGATGGCAACCGTGCGGCGTTGGATGGGTCATCATTTCTCACCAAAAGCCGATGAAACGGCCGAAGCGGGCCTGCCGGAATGGTTGGGCGGATCAATTGGGTACATTAGCTATGATACGGGACGTTATTATGAAGAACTGCCCCGTAGCACAACAGATGATTTACAGCTCCCTGATATCTACCTCATGCTGGTTGAACAGTTGTATGTTTTTGATCATGAACAGCGCAAGATTTTTATTATCGTACATGTCGGCGAGCGTGCAGCACTTTATACATTAGAGGAAGGGCACGAACGCCTGATAGAGATGGCCAGTGATCTTGCGGCTGCATTAAGGACTTCTGAATCGGCTTCCTATTCTACGCAAGCGGAAGAAGAGAGCGGTGATGCCTATCTGAAGGGCCTTAGAACGTCATATAACCAGCAGGAGTTTGAAGAGTCGGTCAGACGCGTACAAGAGTACATTGCAGCAGGAGATGTTTTTCAGGTAAATCTCTCTGTCCGTCAAACGAAGAATACCGATTTGGAAGCAGAAGCGATCTATGAAGTGCTTCGTTCGATGAATCCGTCTCCTTATATGGGATTGATTCGCTTTCCGGAATTCCAGCTTGTATCCGCCTCCCCCGAACTATTAATTCGTGTAAAAGGCAATCAGCTAAGCACGCGACCAATTGCAGGAACACGGCGCAGAGGTCGGACGGAAGAAGAAGATACTGCATTGGTTCATGAACTGCTTGACAATGAGAAAGAAGTGGCCGAGCATATTATGCTTGTTGATCTAGAGCGTAATGACCTTGGGCGGGTAAGCCAATACGGGTCTGTGAAGGTTGACGAACTCATGGTCGTAGAGAAGTATTCTCATGTGATGCATATTGTGTCCAATGTGACGGGATTGCTTGCGGAGGACAAGGATATGTATGATGCAATCATTGCAGCTTTTCCGGGTGGGACAATTACCGGTGCGCCAAAGGTACGCACGATGGAGATTATTGAAGAGTTGGAGCCGGTGACCCGTGGACCGTATACGGGTGCTATGTGTGTACTGGGTTTTGACGGTAACGCCGTCTGCAATATTATCATCCGTACCCTTATTCTCAAAGAAGGAGAGGCACATGTGCAGGCAGGGGCTGGAATTGTGATTGACTCCATCCCAAAAGCAGAGTATTATGAATCATTAAAGAAGGCAGAAGTCCTGTGGCGAGCGCTTTCTTTGACCGAAGCAAAGCTAAGAGCTGAGAAGAGTATGAGAGAGGAGAGTCGAGCATGATTTTGATGATTGATAATTATGATTCATTTACGTACAATCTGGTTCAGTATTTGGGTGAGATGGGGAAAGAACTGCGCGTTATACGCAACGATCAGATCACATGTGATGAGATTGAAGCCCTGCAGCCGTCGTATCTTATGATTTCACCAGGGCCTTGCACACCGAACGAAGCAGGGATTAGCCTAGAAGCGATCGAGCGGTTTGCGGGCAGGATTCCGATTTTTGGCGTGTGTCTGGGACACCAATCCATTGCCCAAGTATTTGGTGGTCGAGTCATCCGTGCCGAACGGCTGATGCATGGTAAGACATCGCAGGTGCATCATATCGGCGAAGGTATATTTGCTGGATTGCCTACACCATTCCGTGCAACACGTTATCATTCACTTATCGTGGAGCGGCAGACGCTGCCAGAGTGTATGGAAATTACGGCTGAGACGCCGGAAGGAGAAATCATGGCGCTGCGTCATCGCGAGCTTGCGGTAGAAGGAGTACAATTTCATCCCGAATCCATTATGACAGAACATGGCATGCAACTGCTGCGTAACTTTTTAACACGTTACGCTCCGCTTACCAATATATAAATAAAGGAGTAAGGAACGAATCGTGAAAGTATTTCTCGATGGGCGTATACTGGATGCCCAACAAGCTGTGATCTCGCCGTTTGATCACGGCTTTCTTTATGGGCTGGGACTGTTCGAGACGATGAGGGTATACAGCGGGCATATCGCTTTGCTGGAGAAGCATTATCATCGGCTGCAGCAAGCGGCAGATGAGCTTGGTATTGCGTTGACAATGACGCGCGAAGAATTACGTTTTGCCATTCTTAAAACGCTTAGTGCAAATGGTTTGCATGATGCGTATGTACGGGTCGATTTGACGGCAGGCGATAAAGGGCTTGGTCCTTATGCGGGTATATATGATGAACCGCATTGGCTTATTTTCGTAAAGCCGCTGCCTGATTTTCCGATCTCGTTGTATGAAACAGGAAAGAAACTTCAGGTCCTGAAGCGGCCGCGCAATTCTCCTGAAGGGGAGTGGCGTTTTAAGTCTCACCATTATATGAATAATCGCTTCGGTAAGATGGAGATTGGTACGCATCCGGATGTGGAAGGGCTTTTTCTTACGGAAAATGGCTGCTTGGCGGAAGGGATTGTATCGAATCTTTTTTTCGTTTCTGAAGATGTGATGTACACGCCTGATATAAAAACAGGAATTCTACCCGGCACACGGCGTGAGTTCGTCATGGAATTGGCTGAATTGCATGGCTTTACTGTACGGGAAGGCTGGTATTATATTGAACGGTTAATGGTAGCAGATGAAGTATTTATTACGAATGCTATTCAAGAGATTGTACCCATCCATACGGTGAATGAGCAAAGAATTGGTCAGGGTACAATAGGAGCAATTACGAAGCAGTTGCTTGCGCTGTATCGCAATCATATCGTATAAGTTATATACACCAGAGAGGAGCGGAACATATGCAGCAGGGGATTTGGGCAGGCTCTTATGAACTGCCTGTTCATCAGCGTACACTTATAATGGGGATTCTCAATATAACACCGGATTCATTTTCAGATGGCGGCCATTATCAAACGGTAGAGCGTGCGGTTGAACACGCTCGGCAAATGGTAGCGGACGGAGCGGATATTATTGATATTGGAGGCGAATCGACAAGACCCGGTCATGACCCAATCAGCGCGGAAGCGGAGATGGAGCGAGTCATTCCGGTGATTGAACGTTTGGTGCGAGAAATCGAAGTCCCATTATCGATAGATACATACAAAGCGGAAGTAGCGCGCCAGGCCGCTTGCGCCGGCGTTCACATCATTAATGATGTATGGGGGGCAAAAGCAGATCCGCATATGCCGGCCGTGATGGCGGAAACAAAGCTACCTGTAATTCTGATGCATAATCGGGACAATATGAACTATATGTCATTTGTAGATGACGTGTTAAAGGATATGCACGAGTGTATTGATTTGGTGAAAGCAGCAGGGGTAGAAGATAAGAAGATCATTCTCGATCCTGGTGTTGGATTTGCCAAAACGTATAAACACAATCTTGAGATTATGTATCATATGGACAAACTTGTAGCACTCGGATATCCGGTGCTTCTAGGTACTTCACGCAAGAGATTTATTGGCAAAGCCCTAGGTGATGTTCCGGTAACGGAGCGGATGGAGGGAACGGCAGCTACAGTAGCGCTTGGTATAGAGCGCGGTTGCCGGATTGTCAGAGTACATGACGTAAAACCGATTGCCCGTGTCTGTCGTATGATGGATGCCATGTTATATGGGTGGCAGCAAGAAGAGGAGTGAATACAATGGACAAAATTTTGTTTAACAAGATGGAGTTCTGGGGTTATCATGGAGCATTTAAAGAAGAAAATAAGCTCGGTCAGCGCTTCTATGTCGATCTCGAACTGATATTTGATCTGTCTAAAGCTGGACACAGCGATAAATTGGAAGACACGGTAAATTACGCGGATATTTATCAAACGACACAGCAGGTCGTAGAAAATGAAAAGTACGAGCTTGTAGAATCAATTGCGGAACGTCTTGCAGCCAAAATTCTGCAGAACTACACGTTAATTGACGAGATCCTTGTGCGTGTGACAAAGCCAGATCCTCCAATTCCCGGTCACTATGACTCGGTGGCTGTAGAGATTATACGCAGTCGGGCAAAAATTAATGGATAGTCCAATCATCCACGCTTTTCTCGGACTCGGATCAAATATGGGCGATCGGGAAGAATTGCTGATTCGCGCGATACAAATGATTGACCGGCTACCCAATATCAGCGTGCGAAGAAGCTCTTCTTTATATGAGACAGAACCAATCGGCTATACTGAACAGGGAAGATTTCTAAATCTTGCTCTGCAGATTGAAACGTCCCTTGCGCCTTGTGATCTGCTTGTACATATGCAGAAGATCGAGGCGGAATTAGGAAGGAAGCGCATGATTCGCTGGGGTCCGCGCACACTTGATATTGATATTTTATTATATGGAACCGAATGTATCCAGCAGGAAGGATTGCAAGTTCCGCATCCGCGGATGACCGAGCGGGCATTCGTACTTATCCCCCTCGCAGAAATTGCTCCGGACGCTATTATCCCCTGCATAGAAGAGGATCGAACCTTTTTGACTGTACAAAAAGCGCTGGCAGATGTAGAAGACCGAGAGGGTATACAGCATTGGAAAACGATTCAATGGGAGCATATGGATTGAGTATACAGGCGGAAAACAGTTGAAATGAAAAAATCCTATGATAAAATAGGGGAATAATTAGTGGCTTTTTTTGCTTATACAAGGAATAGCCCGTAACTTTTACGTAAAGCATATATGGAAGGTGGAAGTATGGCTACCCTAAAAATTGGAAACATCGAGCTGAAGAATAATGTCGTGCTTGCTCCGATGGCGGGTGTATGCAATCCTGCATTTCGTCTGATTGCAAAGGAATTCGGCACAGGCTTGGTCTGCGCTGAGATGGTTAGCGATAAAGGGATTGTACATGGGAACAAAAAAACACTTGAGATGCTGTATGTAGATGAGCGTGAGAAGCCGCTCAGCCTACAGATTTTTGGCGGAGACAAAGAAACCCTTGTACAGGCAGCAAAACATGTAGATCAGCATACAAATGCTGATATTATCGATATTAATATGGGCTGTCCAGTTCCAAAGATCGTAAGCTGTGATGCAGGTGCACGCTGGCTGCTCGACCCCAATAAAATTGAAGAGATGGTCTCCGCTGTTGTTGAGAATGTATCGAAGCCGGTAACGGTAAAGATGCGTATCGGGTGGGATGAAGATCATATCTATGTTGTTGATAATGCAAAAGCGGTAGAGCGTGCTGGCGGGAAAGCAATTGCGATTCATGGCAGAACACGTGTGCAGATGTATCAAGGTAAGGCGAACTGGGAATATATTCGACAAGCGAAGGAAGCTGTCAGCATTCCGATTATCGGCAACGGTGATGTTGCTACTCCGGAAGATGCGAAGCGTATGATTGATGAAACGGGCTGTGACGGTGTTATGATCGGCCGTGCTGCGCTTGGAAATCCGTGGATGCTGTATCGTACGATTCAGTATTTGACCAATGGTGAGCTGCCTAACGATCCGACGCCGCGTGAGAAGATCGAGATTGCTCTATTGCACCTAGATCGCCTCATTAAGGTAAAAGGTGAAAAAGTTGCTGTGCTTGAGATGCGCAAGCATGCAGCATGGTATCTTAAGGGCCTCCCGGCATCGGCACAAGTCCGTGACGGTATTAATGTTCAGGAAACAAGAGAAGGCATGGCGAATCTGCTGCTTGACTACCTTAGCAGAGTAGAAGCGAAAGCGGCGGAATACGCAGATCAACAGCTAGAAAAGAAGGTAAAAGTGCTCTAAGGCTTGAATTTGACATTAGCAAGGGGCTACCATATAATACCTTCATATCGGTATACGAAACTGCCAGTGAATGCACTGGCAGTTTCATATATGTCTGTTAATTGCATAAAAAATACAATTTTATCATACACTCTACGATACATCAGGCGCAGGAAAAGTATAGAATGGATGATGATGGGGGAATGCGAAGATGACGGAAAAAGAAGTAATCCTAACCGCTGCGGGCTTGCAAAAGCTTGAAGACGAGCTCGAACAGTTGAAAACAGTAAAACGCCGCGAAGTAGCACAACGCATTAAAGAAGCCATCAGTTTCGGCGATTTGTCCGAGAACTCTGAATATGAAGAAGCAAAGAATGAACAAGCTTTTATTGAAGGTCGTATCATTACGTTAGAAAAAATGCTTCGTAACGCACGAGTGATTACCGGTGAAGAATTAGATACAGGTATGGTAGGTGTCGGCTCTACAGTAAAAGTAAAAGATCTTGAATTTAACGAAGAGATGGAATTTAAGATCGTAGGTTCTGCGGAATCAGATCCGACACAAAATAAAATCTCAAACGAATCGCCGGTTGGTGTAGCTCTTCTAGGCAAATCTAAAGGCTCAGTTGTAGATGTAAACGTTCCCGCAGGTGTAGTGCGGTACGAAATTCTTGAGATTAAAGTAGATTAACGCATGTTTAAGCTAAGCTCCTTCGATTTCGTAGGAGCTTTTAGCTAGTTTTAGGCTACAATGGATGTAGTACAAGATTTGAGGAGTTGAATACGAGCATGTCCCGACAAGAAGAATTGAGCGAACTGGAGCAAATCCGGCGCGAGAAGTTACATACGCTGCGTGAAAATGGAATTGATCCATTTGGAAAGAAATTCGAGCGTTCTCATACAGCAAAAGAAATTCTAGATCAGTATGGAGAGCTTGAGAAAGAACAGTTGGATGAGCAGGAAATTGAAGTTTCCATTGCAGGAAGATTGATGGCCAAGCGAGGTCAAGGTAAAGCAGGGTTTAGTCACCTTCAGGATCAAAGCGGCCGCATTCAAATTTATGTGCGTCAGGATCAGGTTGGCGAACCAGCATATGATATGTATAAGCTGTGCGATATCGGTGATATTCTCGGTGTAACCGGCGTTATTTTTAAGACGAAAACAGGTGAGACAAGCGTAAAAGCAAAAGAAGTTATATTGCTGAGTAAATCACTGCGTCCGCTGCCTGAGAAATTCCATGGCCTTAAAGATGTGGAAACTCGTTACCGCAAACGTTATTTGGATCTAATTATGAATCCAGGTGTAAAGGATACATTCATTGCGCGAAGCTTGATTCTTCAATCTATGCGTCGTTATTTGGACGAGCGTGGCTATCTTGAGGTAGAAACCCCAACCATGCACAGCATTCCAGGCGGAGCGGCAGCTCGCCCGTTTGTTACGCACCATAATGCGCTCGATATGCGCCTGTATATGCGCATTGCGACGGAGCTTCATTTGAAGCGTTTGATCATAGGCGGACTTGAAAAAGTCTATGAGATTGGCCGGATTTTCCGTAATGAAGGGATTTCTACCCGCCATAATCCTGAGTTTACATCCATTGAATTGTATGAGGCTTACGCGGATTACAAAGATATTATGCGCTTAACTGAAGATCTGGTTGCACATGTTGCCCAAGATGTATTTGGTACGACTGTGTTTAATTACCAAGGTAATGAAATTCAGCTGAAGCCGCAGTGGAAGCGAGTGCATATGGTCGATGCGATTAAAGAAGCAACCGGTGTTGATTTCTGGCCGCACATGACGGATGAGGAAGCGATAGCGCTCGCGAAGAAGCACAATGTCCCCGTACCTCCAGGTGCTAAATACGGTCATATTGTTAATGAGTTTTTTGAGCACTTTGTAGAAGAGAAGCTGATTCAGCCGACATTTATTTATGGACATCCGGTTGAAGTATCTCCGCTTGCTAAGAAGAATGAGGAAGATCCTCGCTTTACGGATCGCTTTGAGTTATTTATTGTAAGTCGTGAACATGCCAACGCCTTTACTGAGCTGAATGATCCGATTGATCAGCGTCAGCGTTTTGAATCACAGTTAACAGAACGTGAAGCTGGAAATGATGAAGCGCATATGATGGATGAAGACTTTCTTGAGTCGTTAGAGTATGGTATGCCTCCAACAGGAGGGTTAGGTATTGGGATTGATCGTTTGGTTATGCTGCTGACGAATTCCCAATCCATTCGTGATGTTCTTTTATTCCCGCTTATGCGCGAGCGTACTGCGGCTGAACAGGCAGAAGAAATGAACGAAGAGAGTACGGAAGAGGTATAGAACTGCAAGGAGACGGACAATCGTAATCGTTTGTCCGTCTATTTTATATGAAGCAGTATGATAGTAAAGTTGTTTAGGTAGTAGGCTTATGAAGCAATTCACCAAAGATAATTTATCTATAAAATAATTGCCGGTACATAGTTAGAAAATTTAAATATAAGTTTATTGCTTGCTTTCTAACTTGAACTCATGATATATTAATCAAGTCGCTTTTGAAAGTGGCACTGAAAATTTGTCATCAAATTAAATAACAAAAAAGTTGTTGACAAAAAATATTATCTGTAATAAGATATAAAAGTACTCGCTGAGACGCAGTGAAGTGCAAAAGCGTACTAACAAGTTCCTTGAAAACTGAACAGTGACACTCGATGTG
>NZ_JBFTXJ020000021.1 GCF_041379945.2 Aneurinibacillus sp. REN35
AAGAAATCTTTTCGGGGTCTGTGATAAGGATCAGGCATTCGCTACAAAGCGATTCGTCACCTTCACAGATATATTTACTCGCACACATCGAGTCTCACTGTTCAGTTTTCAAGGAACTTTTTTGTATGTCGCTTATCACTAACAGCGACTTTTATATCTTATCAAACAACCAGTTAAAATGCAATACCATTTTTCAAAAAATGTTTTGCTTTATTCCAGAGGTTTATGTGCTGTTTTTCAGCGACAAAAAATAATATATCATATATTCATTTATTAAGTCAACACACTTATGTATACTTTTTATTTCGTATATACTTAGAAAGTTCTTTAGAGGATACGAAACGGGAATACAGCTTAAATAAAACGTAATATCGCTGCTCCATGGCTTTACGTACAATCTCATCTGTGCGATGATCACCAAGATCAAACAAAACCTCTTCAAGTTCTTTTCGAATTAAATATTGAACTTCTGAACACTCACGTGTTGAAAATAAGAATCCCATCATCAGCAGTCGTCACTCCTCTATACCATATAGATATGGGATTATATTTCCAGTTTTTTATCTTCTTTATACCCTTTACTAAAGAAAAGCCACGACAAAGCGTGGCTTGACTTCTTGCAGCTTTATTTAAACACTTGTTTCATCATTTCCATTTCCTGCCCCATGAAGCTTTGAATCAACATTGGCGTAATTGTACTTTCAATCACCGCTGCCAAAAACAGCATGACCACAACGCTCCCTACAATCAATGGTAAATCGCGAAGCAACTTGCTAAAATTCGCTTTCGTTGTACCTCTACGTTCTTTGACAAATAGGCTAACTAGCCAATCGTATGTTAAAACGCCCAGCCTAATTCCAATCGCGGAAGCGAAAATGATGGCACTAAGTTCTAGAATGCCGTGTGGTAAAATGCCGGTCAAAAAGATTTTGAGCGGACTAATCCCACTTACTGCATACATTTTAAGCAGAAATCCAAGCAGCAAACCGTTTGTGATTAATCCCATAGCAGGATATAGGCCAAAGAAAAAAATCCCAAGACCGATCATACTAAACGCCGCCATTACATTATTTTCAAAAATAACCCAAAACGTATAAAGCGGATTATTCGCTGCTCCAATATCGCGTGCAATGCGCTCGATACTCTCCATCATCTGCTTGACAAGCTGCTTGATCGTCTCTGCATTAGTATAACCCAATACAATCCCGAGCAGCATAAGCACGGCAGCGATCCATACATAGCGTTTATTCTCACGGACAATACTCCCTAGTCTACGTACCATTTACCTGTTGTTCCCCTTTCCTAAGCAGCTTCCCCTTCTTGCATCATATCATAAATTCTTTTCTCGATATTCCTTTTATTCTACAAGCATATCCTTGTCTCACCTGCATACATATGTAATGGACAAGGATGAATCCTGTTAGGAGGTGTAATTTTGTTTTGGATTGTAAACGCCAGACGTCTTAAGCAGTATCTTATCATTTTCACAGCCGCTTTATTCGCTATCGGTATCGCCTGGGCGGAGAGAGATAATATTTCAGTCTTCACATCGGGCAAGAGTGGTCCCAATGCTATTTACAAAGTAGAAACAAAGGAAAAAAAGCTCGCGCTCACCTTCGACATTAGCTGGGGAGAAGAGCGAGCCGGCCCGATTTTGGACATCCTTCAACAAAAGGGAGTTAAAAAAGCAACCTTCTTCCTCTCCTCCCCTTGGAGCGAGAGTCATCCCGATATCGTAAAACGCATTAAGGATATGGGGTATGAAATTGGGTCACACGGCCATAAGCATGTTAATTACAGCGGTTTAACTGATGATGAAATCCGCACGCAGATTAGTAAATCACACGAAATTTTAAAGGGCTTAACCGGAGCCGCCCCCACACTTATTCGTACCCCCAACGGTGACTTCGACAAACGCGTACTCAAAATTGCGGACAAGATGGGCTACACAGTAGTTCAGTGGGATACCGATTCGAAGGATTGGATGAACCCCGGCACCGAACAAATTACTAAAAACGTCGTAGGTAAAGCTCATCCAGGTGACATCGTCCTCTTGCATGCCAGCGATTCTTGCAAGCAAACGCACCTTGCACTTCCTGCAATCATCGATCAATTACGCGGTAAAGGCTATGAATTCGTGTCTGTATCTGAATTGATGGCAGGCGCCAAAGTCGACACAAAAGAAGTGAAATAACCAACATAAAAAAAGCCGGGCGATTACTTCGCCAGGCTTTCGTTTTTGCGTAAAATACGATGCAGCTGCATGATCTGCCATGTATTACAGAGCAGGAGCGGAACAATCATCATCGTCATTGATTTCAAATTATTTTCCCGCAGAGCAGGAATCCACTCTAGAATCGTTACAACAAACATAAAAAATATGGTCGGAATCCATGCCGAGCGATTTGTCGCCCGTACCTTCGCATAAGCCACGGCAACCGCGTACGCCAGCAGGCCCAACGGCAGCCATACATAGCTAAGCATGGACTCGTGCTTCGCAAAAATATCATGCCGCAGGACAACTAAATCAATAAAAACGAAAGCAATAATAATCACCTGAATCCCGTACCAGAGGCTTTTTCGTCTGAAGACGCTCAAAGCGAGATAGTTCACCGTCAAATAAGCAAAAAAACCCATTTGGCTTACCACACTGAACATCAGCCCGGCAATCAAACTTCCGATAACCCCCATACCAAAATTCGCAAACCCGCCGCTGGTTGTCTCCTGTCCAATAAGCACCCCTGAAATCACGGCACCCAATGCCCCGATCAGAAGCGTCGTATAAAAAAGAAAGGACCACTTCCGTAATGTCACCGCTCTACCCCCATGCTTGCTCTTTTTCCATTTTGATTGTACCAATCGCCCTATAAAAAAACCAGCAATTTCGCGCATTTGCCATAAAGCCCAGCACTACCAATATTCACCGACCTATCCTAATTGCTCAAAAAGGATAAACAGCTTCCTCCTTTCACATGCTAGGAATAGCCATACTACTTGAGAAAAGAGGGACGAATAGGATGAAGGATATGATTGTTAGCACACGCTCCGCCCTTTCCTGCATTCTTCTGCTGATGATCGTACTTACCGGATGCGGTGGTGTGACTCAGCAAAAAGGGAAATCTGCCTCTTCCGATTACAACGAGACAAAACAAATGGTCATTGATATTCTAAAAACAAAAGAGGGACAAAAAGCTATTAAAGAAGCCAGCAAAGGTAGCAAAATGAGTACACAGAGTACAGGTACAGGCGGTGGACAGGGCGGCGGTGAGGAAGCCGGACAAATGCAGGCTCACGAGATGATGCAGGACCCGAAGTTCGCCAGTTCGATGGCCAAAGCCATGGAAAAGGAAAATGAAAAAACCCTCAAAAATTTGATGAAAGATCCGGAGTATCAAAAAATGATGCTTGATATTATGAAGGATCCAGATTATCAAAAAATGGTTCTTGAAACCATGAAAAGTCCCGCATATCGCCAGCAAACGATGAACGTTATGAAAGAATCACTGCAAAGCCCTATGTTTCGACTTGAGATGATTAACATTGCCCAGAAAGCTCAGGAGCAGATGATGAAGCCTGAGCAGAGCAAGGGAAAAGAGAAGGAAAAGGGCGGCAGTCAAGGTGGCGGCGGACAGGAACAAGGTAGCAGCGGAAAAGGTGGCGGTGGTGGAGGAGGAAAATAGCTACCTCACTTTTTATTTCTTTACACATAAAAACGGAAGAGGAGGCGTACCTTCTCTTCCGTTTCGTAATTATACTTTGATGCCCGCTTTCTGATCAACAGTTCTTGCTAATTCCATATAAATCTTGCCGATGTTTTCATGCTCCTGATACACAGACGGGCCGAATCGTTCTTCATCGCGCATCGGCTCCGGCTGACCCAGCGGAATTTGTACCAATACTTCACTCTGCAGCTCTTCTGCCAGCTTTTGTCCACCGCCGCTGCCAAAGATCGGATCCTTCTGCCCGTCTTTGTCAATGTAGTAGGACATGTTCTCCACCACACCGAGAATCTCATGATTCGTACGAATTGCCATCGCTCCGGCACGGGCTGCCACGAATGCAGCTGTCGGATGAGGTGTCGTCACGATAATTTCCTTGCTTTGCGGGATCATCTGATGCACGTCAAGCGCTACATCGCCTGTTCCTGGAGGCAAGTCCAAAATCATATAATCAAGCTCACCCCAATGAATTTCACTAAAGAAGTTACGCAGCATCTTACCAAGCATCGGTCCGCGCCAGATAATTGGTGAATTATCCTCGACAAAGAAACCCATCGAGATAACTTTTACACCGAACCGCTGCACAGGCATAACCATATTCTCCACTACTACCGGGCGCTGAGTAATCCCCATCATATCCGGGACGCTGAAGCCATAAATATCGGCGTCGATCACACCAACCTTTTTGCCCATACGCGCAAGGGAAACAGCAAGGTTAACCGTAACCGTCGATTTTCCTACACCGCCCTTACCGCTTGTAACAGCGATAAATTGTGTCTTAGAATCCGGTCTAAGAAGCGGTGACACCTGATCAAGACCTGCTCCATGTCCCTGTACCGTGCCATTATTCGGTGCAGAAGCAGAAGCCTGTGCATTACCGCCGCGAATCATAGCAGCGACACGCGCACGTTCTTCATCGGTCATCGCTCCAAAGTTTACCACTACCTGCGTTGCACCCAGCGCTTTGATCGCATTTTCTACATCTTCTTGAATCTTGACCTTCAACGGACAGCCCTGAATTGTTAAAATTACATCCAACTCTACTTTATCGCCATCAATCTTAATATTACGCACCATGCCCAACTCCACTACACTGCGGTGGATCTCCGGGTCTTCTACACCTTGTAATGCTTCTAACACTTTTTCTTCTGTAATCACTATAGTTCACCTCTTCGAAATGACGTGCTCCCCTTATTATACCATCCTGTTATTTTTCCTCCAAAGTTTATTGTACGTCTTCGACACTTTCCCCGGAATAATAACGAAGGATTCCTTGGTATATCGCATTTGCCATCTGCTTCTGATACTGGGAGGAACTCATGAGCCTTGCTTCCTCCTCATTGGAGAGAAATCCTACCTCTACTAGTGCAGCCGGGCATTCCACAGTACGTAGGATAAAGATATCATCCGTCTTTTTAGCGGTTCTGTCTGTATTATTAATCACACGTTTAATTTCATCCTGAATCAATTGGGCTACTTGACCGGACTGCTTTCGTGTAGGGGAATAGAATGTCTGCGCTCCCTTCCAGCGGGGTGAAGGTATCGCATTTAGATGGACACTGATTAATAAGTCCGCTTCCTTCTCCTTAATCATTCTGGCCCGCCTAAGCAGATCCTCCGTTTTACGTTTGCTTAACCCTTTCGTATCTGGGTTCGCCAAATCTGTATCAATTTCTCTTGTCATGACAACCAATGCACCGGCCTCCTGAAGAAAATCCCGCAGATACAGACTAATTGGCAATGTCACATCCTTCTCAATCAAGCCCTGCTTGCTCGCTGCTCCCCCGTCCGGACCACCATGCCCTGCATCAATCGCGATTACCTTTCCGGATAACGGAAGCGACCAGGAAGACCATGATTCATCATCCATAGGCATATTATATGTAAATAAGAAGACCAAAAGCATAAGAGCCCCTAGCCAGAACATGATTTTCTGCTTCAATGACACCCGCTCCTTCTCTGTATGTGCTTTACTACAACATATGTACAACCTCCCCGTTTATTCTTCTTACAGCCACTTTCCTCGACAATAGCTATATAGACATTTATGCCAAATAGAAAGCGAGCTTCTCTATCGAAGCTCGCTTTCTATTTTCTACAGGAGTTTTAGTTTGCGCTGTTTCCTTCCATAAGCCAGACCCTTACGAAACCATCTACGTGCCACATCTTCAGCTATAATGGAGATAGAATACAAGTCCCATTCTCCAAGGTGGCGATATAGCCGGTAATTGCTCATTAGGGAGTGTATCGTAGAGAGCTGATCTTTACTATATCGGCTTTCAATCTCTTCCGTTGTGTATCCTGCCTCGTACTGTTTACTTGCATCTACTCCCTGGAAAAAGCATTCCGCAATCATTTCACCCAGGTATTCTTCCACCAAGTATCGCTGCAATCTGGTAAGGTGCCGGATGGAGACTTCAATAATATCGATGTAGTATTGATGCACTTCTTCCCGATCAATCCATTCCAGCACCCGCTTACGAACGCTTTCATCCCGTGTGCGCATATGCTTTTCAAAAGAAACAATGTTATTCTCCATGCGATCACCTTGCTTTATCTTATGTCTCCATTATAGGATTGCCTCTCTTTTTATCCGTTCATACCTTCCTACATGAAAACAGCAAAAAACCCAATCCATGATGGATTGGGTTTTCGTATCTGTATGAATGTCTCCAAAATTAGCGCTTGGAGAATTGAGGCGCACGACGAGCAGCTTTAAGACCGTATTTTTTACGTTCTTTCATGCGTGGGTCGCGAGTTAAGAAGCCAGCAGATTTCAGCGCACCGCGCAGTTCTGGATCAGCTTCAAGCAGCGCACGGGAGATACCATGACGGATTGCACCCGCTTGACCTGTTGTACCGCCACCATTTACATTTACGAGCACATCGTACTTACCTTCTGTTTCAGTAAGAACGAGTGGTTGTTTTACGATCAGTTTCAATGTTTCAAGACCAAAGAATTCATCCATTGAACGTTTGTTGATGATGATTTGACCATCACCCGGTACGAGACGAACGCGTGCAATGGAGTTTTTACGACGACCTGTTCCGTAATATTGAACTTGTGCCACGAATTTTCCCTCCTTTTACTACCCGCGCAGTTCCCAGTTTTCAGGTTTTTGCGCTTGATGTGGATGTTCAGTTCCAGCGTATACATTCAGCTTTCCGATCAGTTTGCGACCCAGACGGTTTTTCGGCAGCATGCCTTTAACAGCAAGCTCGATTACGCGCTCAGGCTTTGTAGCAAGCATTTGACCAGCTGTAGTTACTTTTAATCCGCCTTGGTATCCAGAATGGCGATAGTATTTCTTATCAGCCATTTTCTTACCAGATAATTGGATTTTCTCAGCGTTGATTACAACAACGAAATCGCCTGCATCAACGTGTGGTGTGAACTCAGGTTTGAATTTTCCGCGAAGAATTGCTGCTACTTCACTGGCAAGACGTCCAAGCGTTTGCCCTTCAGCATCAACTACATACCATTTACGCTCTACTTCGTTTGGCTTGGCCATGTATGTGGTGCGCATTATTTTCCCTCCTAAAAAAGCGTGCATTACACGATTGTTCCGTTAACCTATATATTTTAAAAACCAACACATTTCGGGGCATAGTGGGGTTTTAAAATACCGAATTTGATATTACTACACATCGGGTTACAAAGTCAAGATAAAATTATACACCAGGTCGCGTTGACTGTCTGAGAGGATGTTTAATCTGCCTCGTATTCTACCTTCCAAAGATAGAGTCCGTGTGGAGGAGCTGTGATACCGGCAAGGTTGCGATCTTTAGCTTCAAGCATTTTCTTGACATCTTCGATCTGCCACTTCCCCTTGCCAACTTCGACCAGCGTACCTACCATAATTCGGACCATATTATAGAGAAAGCCATTGCCTCGAAACGTCAACCAGATATCCTTGCCCTGATGCGGCAGTGCCGAATCGCGCTCATATTCGTCAATGCGGATCTCATATATGGTACGAATCTTATCCTCCACTCTTGTTCGTACGGAGCAAAAGGATGTGAAGTCATGCGTACCAATTAAATAACTAGCAGCGGCTCGCATATTCTCTATATTGAGCGGAGTTTTAATATGCTGGGACCACTCGCGCAGAAACGGATCAGGAATAGGCTGATTCAGCAAACGATAGCGGTACGTCTTCTCTGTGACATGATAGCGCGCATGAAAAGACATCGGCATCTCCTCCGCATTCAGGACAACGATATCATCAGGCAGGAGTGTATTCATGGCCGGAATAAGCCGGTCTGCTGGAATCCGACTGGTCGTGCGAAAATGCGCCACCTGTTCCCTTGCATGCACTCCAGAATCTGTACGTCCTGATGCTACGATCACCGTCTCATGCTGAAGCACACGATGAAGTACTTTCTCGATCTCTAACTGTACACTTGGTCCGTTCGTTTGGCGTTGCAGGCCGTAATATGCCGTTCCCTGGTAGCCAAACGTTACTTTAATCTTGCGCCATTCCAATGTACCCTTCATCCTTTCTCACAAAGCAAACCAAAGCTACCACCATTTTTTACGCACGCAGCAGCAAAACGACGATGGCAATTACAATGGTAATACCAAAAAGAATCGCATCCCGCATGCCATAGCGCAGCTGCCGATACTTCGTCCGTCCTTCTCCGCCGCGGTATCCTCTCGCCTCCATCGCAAAGGCCAATTCTTCAGCCCTGCGAAATGATTGCACGAACAACGGTACAATAAGCGGAATAATCCCGTTAATCCGTTGAATGATAGACCCGCTAGAAAACGACGCTCCTCGTGACATCTGCGCTTTGGCAATCTTGTCCGTTTCCTCCAAAAGAGTAGGAATAAAACGCAGTGAAATCGACATCATCAGCGCTAATTCATGAGCAGGGAACTTAAACCGACGCAACGGGGAAAACAAACTCTCCAATCCATCCGTCAACTGGATCGGTGAGGTGGTTAGCGTCAGCAGAGACGCAGACATCATCAGCAAGATAATACGCGCTGATACAAATGCGGCGTCTATGAGCCCCTTCTCATGTATCTCGATGAACTTCCAAGAGAAAAGCACCGGACCCTCTTTGTTCGTAAAAATCTGTAAGACTACCGTCAGTGCAATAATCCATAATGCAGGCTTCAGCCCTTTTAGAACATAGATGATCGGAATGCGGGATAATATAATACCCAGAAGACTTACCGCCGCGACGAATAGAAATGCATACAACGAGTTCGCCAAGAAGATAAAAATAATGAAAAAGAATACGAATAAGAGCTTACTACGCGGGTCACAACGATGCAGGAACGAATCGCGGGGTATATACTGTCCAATCGGTATAGAGTTCATGAAACTCATCCCAGGCCCCCTCCCTTCTTTGGAAAACGTCGCGCCAGTTCATCGGCTAACGTCTCCGGATCAAAAATATCAAAAGGAAGAGGAGCCATACTGTCCCCAGTCATCTGAATCCGCTCATTGAATTGAGAAATAAAGCGTGTAATCTCCGGCAGCTCAAGACCTGCCTGCCGAATCTTATCCGGGCTCTCGAACACTTGCTTAGGCGTACCTTCCATCCAGATACGTCCTTCATTCATCACATACAAATAATCGGCATACAACGCTGCATCTTCCATGCTGTGTGTAACTAGAATGGTTGTACGCTTCTCTTCACGATGAACGCGGGCCACCATCTCAAGAATGGCATGATGCCCTGACGGATCAAGACCTGCAGTCGGTTCATCCAACACCAATATCTTCGGATTCATGACAAGCACTCCAGCAAGCGCCACACGCCTCATCTGACCGCCGCTAAGGGCAAAGGGAGACTTCTCCCCATACTTCTCAGGATCAAGTCCTACAAGCCGCAGAGCAGCGTCTACTCGCCCAGAAATCATGTCTTGCGGCAGACCCATGTTGGTAAGACCAAAAGCCACATCTTTTCGCACCGTCTCTTCAAACAATTGATATTCCGGATACTGAAAAGCCAGCCCCACTTGCTGACGGAGCTTCTCAAGGCCTTTTTTCTTTTTGGCAGGCAGCGTAAACTCTCCTACCTGCATCGTGCCTTCTGTCGGGATAAGCAAGCCGTTTAATAACTGGATGAGAGTAGACTTCCCAGAGCCTGTATGGCCGATTACAGCAACATAGCGGCCATGCGGAATAGACAGAGACACACTCCGAAGCGCCTGATAAGTAAACGGTGTACCCGGGGAGTACGTATATCCTACATTTTCTAATCGGATATCCATAAGCTGTCCAACACTCCCTCCCCCGTCATTTTCAACTCATCAAAAACCAAGCCTCTTTGACGGAGGCGATACTGCAGATCACAAGCAAAAGGCACATCCAATTCAAGCCCACGCAGCCACTCCACCTGTTGGTACACACTGCCTGGCGTGCCTTCTCCAACAAGCTTCCCGCCGTCCATAACAAGAATGCGGTCACTATGAAGCGTTTCTTCAAGGTAATGTGTAATCTGGATTACGGTCATCCCGAATTCGCGGTTCATACGCTGTACGACTTCAAGGACTTCCTTACGTCCCCGAGGATCAAGCATCGCTGTTGCCTCATCAAGAACAAGCACTGCCGGCTGAATCGCAAGTGCACCTGCAATAGCTACACGTTGCTTTTGCCCACCGGACAAACGATTCGGCTCCGCAGTGCGGAATTCAGTCATATGAACTTGAAGCAGTACTTCCTTAATCCTCTCCTCCATCTCTATAGACGGGACACCGATATTCTCCATACCAAACGCAATATCATCTTCTACCGTCGGCGCCACGAATTGATTATCTGGGTTCTGGAACACCATACCAACCTGCTGCCGTACTTCCCAGATACGCTCTTCATTCGCCGTTACGATTCCAGATACTTCGATATTGCCCTCAGAAGGGAGCAGCAGACCGTTCAGCATCTTCGCCAGCGTGGATTTACCTGAACCGTTATGCCCGATAATGGAAAGGAATTCGCCCTTCTTTACATCAAATGTTACGCCATTCACCGCTTTCTCTACCGCATTTTCATACGTAAAAGAAACATCGGTCAGGCGAATGATCGCTTCACTCACGCCGATCCCACCACCATTTTACTATGCAAAAAAAGGGTGATTTCATCCTCACCCTTTCTTGCGCCAGTGCTAACTATTCAACTAACTCAAGGTATACCATTGGTGCGCCGTCTCCACGACGAGGCCCAATTTTCAAGATACGAGTATAACCACCTTGACGCTCAGAAAAGCGAGGTGCAACAGTATCGAAAAGTTTTTGAATTGCATCCTGGTTTGTTTCTTTATCTGCCACTTCTTTACGCACAAAAGCGGCTACTTGACGACGAGCGTGCAGGTCACCGCGTTTAGCCAGCGTAATCATTTTTTCAGCGATCGAACGAACTTCTTTCGCCTTGCTTTCCGTTGTCTCGATGCGCTCATTAATAATCAGGTCAGTTACCAGGTCGCGGAAAAGAGCCTTACGAGCGGCACTATTACGGCCTAATTTAGAGTATGCCATCCTTTTTCCCTCCTTAAGACAAACAATCTATCGTTTCTAATCGTCTTTACGAAGCCCAAGACCCAGCTCTTCAAGCTTCTCTTGTACTTCTTCAAGCGATTTACGGCCAAGATTGCGCTGCGTCAGCTCTTGTACAGTATTAATACCGGCACGCTTCAAGCAGTTGTAGGAGCGGACAGAAAGATCCAGTTCTTCGATCGTCATCTCGAGTACTTTTTCTTTTTTGTCTTCTTCTTTCTCTACCATAATTTCGGCTTCCTGCGCCTCATCGGTGAGACCTACAAACAAATTGAGGTGTTCCGTCATAATTTTTGCGCCAAGGCTTACCGCTTCTTCCGGACGAATACTTCCGTCTGTCCACACTTCAAGCGTAAGCTTGTCATAGTTTGTTACCTGACCTACACGTGTATTTTCTACCTGATAGTTTACACGGTTGATCGGTGTATAGATGGAATCAATCGGAATTACACCGATTGGCAGATCGGGGCGTTTGTTCTGATCGGCAGGTACATAGCCGCGTCCACGATTGGCAACCATACGAATATGGAGACGTGCTCCTTCTTCTAATGTGGCAATAACCAATTCAGGATTCAGAATTTCTACATCACTATCTGCGCGAATGTCAGCAGCCGTGACGACACCTGCGCCTTCCACGTCAATTTCAAGCACTTTCTCTTCATCCGAATGGATTTTAAGAGAAAGAGTTTTTACATTTAAGATGATCTGGGTAGTATCTTCTACCACGCCTTCGATCGTGGAGAACTCGTGGAGGACCCCATCGATTTCAACGCTAACTACTGCGGCACCTGGAAGTGAAGAAAGTAAAATACGACGTAAGGAGTTGCCGAGCGTTGTGCCGTATCCGCGCTCAAGAGGCTCTACCACAAACTTGCCATAGGTAGACTCATCACTTACTTCTACCACTTCGATCTTTGGCTTTTCGATTTCGATCATCAAACAAACCCTCCTTCAAAACGTCGAAAATTCCGGACGGGTCTAAGGTCCACGACCGGAATTCCCCTTTGGCGGTTACCAGTAAATCGCAACCAAAGCACAGACCTGTTTGTGTCATATTATAATAGTATGCACAGGTGTATAACTTTTTAAACTGCTAGTTTATGCGACTTGCTGCCAAATTATACACGACGACGTTTTGGTGGACGGCAACCATTATGAGGAATAGGTGTTACGTCTTTGATCATGTTAACTTCCAAACCCGTAGCTTGCAAAGAACGGATGGCAGCTTCACGACCAGAACCCGGTCCTTTAACCATAACTTCAACAGCCTTCATGCCGTGCTCCATTGCAGCTTTTGCAGCTTGCTCAGCAGCCATTTGAGCAGCAAACGGAGTGCTTTTACGAGAGCCTCTGAAACCAAGGCCACCAGCACTTGCCCAGGAGATTGCATTTCCGTGTGGATCCGTGATTGTAACGATCGTGTTGTTGAATGTAGAACGGATATGCGCGATACCAGACTCAATATTTTTGCGATCACGACGACGAGTACGAGTCGCAGCTACTTTTCTTTTCGCCAACTTCATTTACCTCCTTTACTTCTTCTTATTCGCAACAGTGCGGCGCGGCCCTTTGCGAGTACGTGCATTCGTTTTCGTACGTTGACCACGAAGCGGCAGACCTTTGCGGTGACGAACACCACGGTAGCAGCCGATCTCGATCAGACGCTTGATGTTGAGAGATACTTCACGACGAAGGTCCCCTTCAACTTTAACTGTTTTATCAATATACTCACGAAGCTTCGCTGCTTCATCTTCGGTCAGATCACGAACACGCGTGTTCTCATCAATACCTGTTTCGCTCAGGATTTTCACGGCAGTGGAACGGCCCACGCCAAAAATGTAAGTCAACGCGATTACTACGCGCTTGTCACGAGGTAAGTCAACCCCAGCAATACGTGCCATGTATCATGCACCTCCTTAATAAATTAGCCTTGTCTTTGCTTATGCTTCGGATTTTCACAGATTACCATGATCTTGCCTTTACGGCGAATGATCTTGCATTTCTCGCAAATCGGCTTTACAGATGGTCTTACTTTCACTTGGATAACCTCCTGTCGGTTCTAGAGTGGAAATATTAGAGGTTGGAGGCTAAGCTAACCTCTAACTCTTCACGTTTCCTTCTCTATTTATAGCGATATGTGATCCGCCCGCGGGTCAAATCATACGGTGATAATTCAACGGTGACTTTGTCACCCGGCAGTATACGAATGAAGTGCATACGGATTTTACCGGATACATGAGCCAGCACTTTATGCCCGTTCTCAAGCTCTACACGAAACATTGCGTTCGGAAGAGGTTCAATCACGGTACCTTCCACTTCAATTACGTCTTCTTTTGCCATAAAGCCACTCTCCTTTCTTCAGCACAGCTGCTTATAGGTAAGCATTCTTAACTCAGTCGATAAACCTATAATATCCCCACCGGCAATCATAACACAATGTATATACCAAAGGGAAATACTATTATTATTTATTCTGCGGTTAAGATTTCATAGCCTTCTTCAGTAATTGCAATTGTATGTTCAAAGTGAGCACACATTGAACCGTCCACGGTGACAACCGTCCAATTGTCAGCGAGTGTACGTACATGACGTTTACCCGCATTTACCATTGGTTCAATCGCCAGTACCATGCCCGGTTTTAATCTCGGTCCGCGTCCTGGAGGTCCAAAATTAGGAATTTGCGGATCTTCATGCAAATCCCGTCCGATGCCATGACCTACATATTCACGAACGATTGAAAAACCGGCTTCTTCTACGCAAACCTGAATGGCATGTGAGATATCTGTTAGACGGGCATCCGGCTTTGCCTGTGCCAATCCTTCGTAGAGAGACTTCTCGGTGATGTCTAGCAAACGCTGATTCTCCGGAGAAATCGAACCTACTCCATATGTCCAGGCCGAATCGCCATGATAGCCGTCCAATTCAGCTCCGATGTCGAGGCTGATGACATCCCCTTCATTCAGCTTGCGGCTGCCTGGAATACCATGAACGAGCTCTTCGTTAACTGAAGCGCATATGCTGCCTGTAAAGCCGCCGTATCCTTTGAAAGAAGGTTTTGCTCCATGCTTGCGGATGAAAGTCTCGGCGATTGCATCAAGTTCACCTGTCGTGATACCTGGACGAATCGCTTTTTGCAGTTCTTTATGCGTGAGAGCAACAATACGCCCTGCTTCTCTCATGATGTCGATCTCTGCTTTGGACTTGCATATAATCATTGAGCTTGACCTCTCAATAGTTCTGCAACATCCTCAAAAACCTGGTCTATATCTTGTTGCCCGTTAATGTTACGAAGCAATCCTTTTTCTTTATAATAATGTAAGATCGGAGCGGATTGCTCGATGTTTACATCGAGGCGAGTTGCAACGGTCGCTTCATTGTCATCATCACGCTGATACAATTCCCCGCCGCACTTATCGCAGATCCCTTCTTGGGAAGGAGGATTGAATATTACATGATACGTCGCTCCGCAGTTTTTGCAAATGCGGCGGCCGGTTAGCCGATCCATCAGAATGCCGCGGTCTACGTCGATATTAATCACATGGTCAATGTTGCGTTCCATTTCAGCAAGCGTTGCGTCCAGCGCTTCCGCCTGAGCCATAGTGCGCGGGAAGCCGTCTAACATAAAACCTTTCTCACAATCAGCTTTACCTAAACGTTCCTTTACAATACCAATGACAACCTCATCCGGTACTAAGAGTCCCTGGTCCATATATGATTTCGCTTGTTTACCCATCTCTGTTTGTTCTTTGATGGCTGCACGAAACATATCGCCGGTGGAAATGTGCGGAATACCGAAAGCTTCCACAATCTTTTCCCCCTGGGTTCCTTTTCCCGCTCCTGGTAATCCCATTAAGATAATATTCATCTCTACCCCTCCATACGTCAGTGAGTTTACAGCCTGTTTCGTATTACTTAATAAACCCTTTGTAATGGCGTTTCACAAGTTGGCTCTCGATTTGTTTCATTGTATCCAATGCAACCCCGATTACGATCAGAATGGCTGTACCACCGATCTGAATCGAAGGCGGTAGTCCGCTCACTTTGGAGAAGAAAACCGGAAGAATGGATACAAGTGCCAAGAAAGTTGCTCCTGCCAAAGTAATTCGGTTTAACGTTCGAGTAATAAATTGGGCTGTCTCATTTCCTGGACGTATTCCTGGGATATATCCGCCGTTCTTTTTCATGTTGTCAGCCATCTGCGTTGGATTAACTTGTACGTGCACATAGAAGTAGGTGAATCCAAAAATCAGAAGCACATACAACACCATGCCAATCCAGTTCTGAGAGCTAAACGTCTGGATGTTAAACGTTTGAATCACCCAGTTGGAAACAGGATGCCCTGGCCAGAATTGAGCAATCGTAGGCGGAAAAATAATCAGCGACAAAGCGAAGATAACCGGAATTACTCCTGCGCTGTTTACTTTCAGCGGTATGTGAGTCGATTGCCCACCGTACATTTTTCTGCCAACGACCCGTTTTGCATACTGCACAGGAATCTTACGCATTCCCTGCTGGATGAAAACAATTCCTATAATGACAAGGATAATCGCAAGCAGAATGCCTAAAACTTTAACGATATTTAGGAACATCTGATCCTCAGAGCCAATAAATTCTGAGGCATACAATTGCTTTGCACCATTCGGAATTGCAGCTACGATACCCGCAAAGATAATAATGGAAATACCGTTCCCGATGCCTTTCTCGGTGATTTGTTCACCAAGCCACATGAGAAAAGCTGTACCTGCGGTCAACACAATCGCAATCGTTGCGTAGGTTGTAAAAGAAGGATTCTGTACGAGGCCAGGCATCATTCCATTAAAACCGATGGAGAGACCCACCGCCTGAATCAAACCCAATACAATCGTAAAATAACGTGTAAACTGGGCAATTTTACGACGTCCGATATCTCCTTCTTTTTGCCACTGGGTAAATGTCGGAACAACATCCATCGCTAACAGCTGCATAATAATCGAAGCGGTAATGTACGGCATGATCCCCATTGCAAAAATGGAGAAGTTCTGCAGCGCACCGCCCGAGAATGTATTCAAGAAGCCGAAGATGTTGTTTTGCTGCGACAGCTGTTCAAGTACCGAGACGTTGATGTTCGGCACCGGAACAAAGCTGCCAATCCGAAAGACGACAAGCATCAAAAGGGTGAAAATCACCTTTCGACGCAAGTCGGCAATCTTAAACACATTGGCAAACGTGGAGAACATTAGATCACCTCGGTTTTTCCGCCAAGAGCCTCAATTTTCTCAACCGCAGATTGAGAAAACTTCTGGGCTTGAACCGTCAGCTTCACGTTTAGTTCTCCATTCCCTAAAATCTTCACGCCATCGTGCGTGTTTTTAATTACACCAGCTTCAAGAAGAGCTTCCGGTGTTACTACCGTACCTTCTTCGAACTGGTTCAATTTATCAAGATTGATTACAGCAAACACTTTGCGATTCGGGTTTGTAAAACCGCGCTTCGGCAAACGACGATACAGTGGATTTTGACCACCCTCGAAACCTGGGCGAACTCCGCCACCGGAACGAGCGTTTTGACCTTTATGTCCACGACCGGCCGTTTTACCGTTGCCGGTACCAATACCACGACCTACTCGCTTACGAGTGTGACGGGAACCTTCAGCAGGTTTAATTTCGTGTAAATTCATCGTTGCACCTCCTCTTTACGCAAGATATCTATTACTCAGCGATTTCCTTAACTTCAACCATATGCTTCACTTTTTCCACCATACCGCGCATTGCGGCATTGTCTTCTTTTACAACAGACTGGTGAATTTTGCGAAGACCAAGAGCTGCTACTGTCGCTTTTTGGTTTTGCGTACGCCCAATAAGACTTCTTTTGAGGGTGATTTGCAATTTAGCCATTGTCTAAGTCCCTCCTAACCTAAAAGCTCTTCCGCAGTTTTACCACGCAGTTTTGCAACTTGCTCAGCAGTTTTCAGACGGCTTAAACCCTCTAACGTAGCATTTACCATGTTGATTGGGTTATTAGAGCCTAGAGACTTACTCAATACATCGCCTACACCAGCAAGTTCAAGAACCGCACGAACAGGGCCACCGGCGATAACTCCAGTACCTTCTGAAGCTGGCTTCATGAATACTTTACCGGCACCAAAACGTCCGTTGATTTCGTGAGGCAGTGTTGTTCCTACGAGTGGAACTTTAATTAGATTTTTCTTTGCATCTTCGATGGCTTTACGGATCGCATCTGGTACCTCTTGAGCTTTACCCATGCCAGTACCTACGTGTCCATTCTTATCGCCAACGACTACGAGAGCGCTGAAGCTGAAACGACGTCCACCTTTAACAACCTTTGCAACACGGTTAATGGCGACTACTCTCTCTTCAAGCTCCAGGTTCGAAGCGTCAATACGCATGAAGTTTTCCCTCCTTGTGTAAGGAATTTCGTTCAATTAGAATTGCAGACCGGCTTCGCGCGCAGCATCTGCAAGAGTTTTAATACGTCCATGATACAAGTATCCACCACGGTCGAATACGACTTCTTTCACGCCTTTTTCGATACCGCGTTTTGCAATCAATTCGCCTACTTTTGCAGCAGCTTCTTGGTTGCCGCCGTGGCTGATTTGACCTTTAAGCTCAGGATCAACAGTAGAAGCAGCAGCGATGGTTACGCCAGCTACGTCATCGATCAGTTGAGCATAGATATGGTTAGAAGAACGGTACACGTTCAGGCGAGGAGCTTGAGTTGTACCGGAGATTTTTTTGCGTACACGCAGGTGTCTTTTCTTCCGTGCTTTGTTTTTATCTTGTTTAGAGATCACGTGATTCACTCCTTTCTTACATACGCCTTAGCGATTACTTCTTACCAGTTTTACCTTCTTTACGACGTACGCGTTCGCCTTGGTAGCGAATACCTTTACCTTTGTAAGGCTCAGGTCGACGTACAGCACGAATTTCAGAAGCGATTTGGCCTACGCGCTCTTTGTCAATACCTTTAACAATGATTTGCGTTTGTGCCGGAACTTCGAATTCAATGCCTTCTTCCGGAGTGATTTCAACTGGATGAGAATATCCAACGTTGAGTGTCAGGTTGCTACCGCTTTTAGCTGCACGATAACCTACACCAACCAATTCAAGCGTTTTAGCGAATCCGTTCGTTACGCCTTCCACCATGTTGGCGATAACGCTACGAGTTGTACCGTGCAGGGCGCGGTGCAATTTGTTATCAGAAGGACGTTCAACAACGATTTCGTTTCCTTCTACTTTCACGATTACTTCACTATGAAGCGTACGAGTAAGCGTACCCTTCGAACCTTTAACGGTCAATACTGTTCCATCAAGCTTTACGTCTACTCCTTCAGGAATAGCGATCGGTTTTTTACCAATACGGGACATCCGTTACACCTCCATTCGCTCTCGAATGTTATTACCAAATGTATGCGATCACTTCGCCGCCGACTTGTTGTTGGCGAGCTTGTTTGTCAGTCATAACGCCTTTTGATGTAGAAACAACGGCGATTCCTAATCCGCCCAGAACACGAGGAATCTCGCCCTTGTTGGCGTATACGCGCAGACCAGGTTTGCTAATGCGCTTCAGACCGTTAATTACACGTTCGTTATCTGCACCGTATTTCAAGAAAATACGGAGAATGCCTTGCTTGTTATCTTCTACGTACTCAACGTCACGAATAAAGCCTTCTTCTTTCAGCAGATTCGCGATGGCGTGCTTGATTTTGGAAGCAGGTACTTCCAGCTTCTCATGACGCACCATGTTGGCATTGCGAATGCGAGTAAGCATATCTGCAATTGGATCTGTCATTACCATATGTTTTACCTCCTTCCCATTCTAAGGGATTACCAGCTTGCTTTCTTCACTCCAGGCAGTTGGCCTTGGTATGCTAAGTCGCGAATACAAATCCGGCAAAGTTTAAATTTACGGTACACGGAATGCGGACGACCACAACGTTCGCAGCGTGTGTAGGCCTGAACTTTAAACTTCGGCTTACGTTGCTGTTTCACGATCATTGATTTTTTAGCCACTTGTTTCCCTCCTTATCGTATAGGAATCCGTACTTACTTGACGAAAGGAGCGCCAAATTGTGTCAACAGTTCGCGGCCTTCTTCGTCCGTTTGTGCCGTTGTTACGATTACGATGTCCATTCCGCGAATTGCGTCCACTTTATCGTACTCGATTTCCGGGAAGATCAATTGTTCTTTTAATCCGAGCGTGTAGTTTCCGCGTCCATCAAACGCTTTGTTGGAAATACCACGGAAGTCACGTACGCGCGGAAGAGAGATGTTGAATAATTTATCCAGGAAGTGGTACATACGCTCGCCGCGCAGTGTCACTTTCACGCCGATTGGCATGCCTTCACGAAGACGGAAGCCTGCGATAGACTTCTTCGCACGAGTGATAACCGGCTTTTGACCTGCGATTGCTTCGATGTCACGAACCGCATTGTCTAAAACTTTTGGGTTAGCAACGGCTTCGCCCAAACCGATGTTGATCACGATCTTGTCGATTTTAGGAACCTGCATAACAGACTTATATTCGAACTTCTGCATTAAAGCAGGAGTGATTTTCTCTTTGTATTGCTCTAACATTCTTGCAGCCATTTAGATGACCTCCTTTCCGACCTGACTACTTATCCAATGCTTCGCCAGATTTTTTTGCAATGCGTACTTTCTTTCCGTCTACAATTTTTGAACCGATACGAGTCGGCTCGCCCGTTTTCGGATCAGCGATCATTACGTTAGAAGCATGAATGGCAGCTTCTTGTGTAACGATACCGCCCTGCGGGTTATTGGCGTTCGGACGAGTGTGTTTCTTAACCATGTTTACGCCTTCTACAAGCACACGGCCTGTTTTCGGGTACGCAGCAAGAACGCGTCCTTTTTTACCTTTATCTTTACCGCTGATAACAACTACGTTGTCACCGGATTTCACGTGCATTTTCTTTTGTTCGGACATGACGGCACCTCCTTATGTTTACTTAATGCCTTTTAAGCAGGATTTACAGTACTTCAGGAGCCAGAGATACGATCTTCATGAACTCTTTATCACGAAGTTCCCGGGCAACTGGTCCGAAAATACGAGTTCCACGCGGGCCTTTATCATCACGAACAATTACCGCTGCGTTCTCATCAAAGCGAATGTATGAACCGTCTTTACGACGAGCACCGCTCTTAGAACGTACGATTACAGCTTTGACAATGTCGCCCTTCTTAACAACGCCACCTGGTGTTGCCTGTTTTACCGAGCAAACAATAACGTCGCCAATGTTAGCGGATTTACGGCCAGAACCGCCGAGCACTTTAATACACATCAGTTCTTTCGCGCCAGAGTTATCAGCTACGCGCAAACGAGTTTGAGTTTGGATCACGGAGAGTCCCTCCCTTCAGTTGTAACTAACGTTCGATCATATTTTAAATAATAACGGCTTTCTCAACCACTTCAACCAGTCTCCAACGTTTGTCTTTTGACAACGGGCGAGTTTCCATGATTTTAACTAGATCGCCGATCTTTGCAGTGTTTTGCTCATCATGAGCTTTGAACTTCTTGGAATATTTCACGCGCTTTCCGTAAAGCGGGTGCTTTTTGTATGTTTCGACCAGAACAACAATTGTTTTGTCCATTTTGTCAGAAACAACTCGACCAAGAACAACTTTACGTGCATTGCGTTCTTCTGCCATGTTTGCGACCTCCTCTCTAATCTATTAGCTAATGCCTAATTCACGTTCACGCAGGATCGTTTTTGCTTTTGCGATATCTTTGCGCACTTGACGAATACGTGCAGGGTTTTCTAATTGACCAGTCGCTAATTGAAAACGGAGGTTGAAAAGCTCTTCCTTCATGGAAGTGACTTTTTGTTCAATTTCGGCAGTGGTTAGGTTGCGAATTTCATTAGCTTTCATTTGCGTCACCACCCAATTCTTCCCGTTTTACAAACTTACATTTAACCGGAAGTTTGTGCATAGCCAGACGCATTGCTTCACGAGCTACCTCTTCAGGTACGCCAGCCAGCTCAAACATTACTTTTCCAGGTTTTACGATTGCTACCCAGCCTTCAACAGAACCTTTACCGGAACCCATCCGTACTTCAAGCGGCTTCGCAGTGATCGGTTTGTCTGGGAAAATTTTAATCCATACTTTACCGCCACGTTTGATGTAACGAGTCATCGCAATACGAGCGGCTTCGATTTGACGGTTTGTAATCCAAGAGGCTTCTAAAGCTTGAAGGCCATATTCACCAAACGTTACTTGAGTACCGCCTTTAGCTTGACCTCTCATTTTTCCGCGATGTTGTTTGCGGTGTTTTACGCGTTTAGGGATCAACATGATTATTGGCCTCCTTCCTCTTGAGTTCTCTTCTTCGCTTGAGGAAGAACTTCTCCGCGATAAATCCATACTTTAACGCCGATTTTTCCGTACGTAGTATCGGCTTCAGCTGTACCATAATCAATATCAGCACGCAGTGTGTGAAGCGGAACTGTTCCTTCGCTATATCCTTCAGAACGAGCGATATCCGCGCCACCAAGGCGACCACTTACCATTGTTTTGATACCTTGAGCACCTGCACGCATAGAACGTTGCAGAGATTGTTTTTGTGCACGACGGAAAGAAATACGGTTTTCCAATTGACGTGCGATGCTTTGTGCAACAAGAGTCGCATCCATATCAGGATTTTTGATCTCGTTGATGTTGATGTGCACTTTCTTGCCAGTCAAAGCAGACAGCGCTTTGCGAAGCTTCTCAACTTCACTACCACCTTTACCAATAACCATACCTGGCTTAGCAGTGTGGATAGAAACATTTAGACGGTTGGCAGCACGCTCGATTTCAACAGTAGAAACGGAAGCGTCTTTCAACTGGGTTTTTACATATTCACGTACCTTAAGATCTTCGTGTAACAGATCAGCGTAATCCTTCTCTGCGAACCACTTGGATTCCCAATCACGGATGACGCCAACCCGAAGTCCTATCGGGCTAACTTTTTGACCCACTCGCTATCCCTCCTTATTTCTCGGATAAAATTACTGTAACGTGACTTGTACGTTTATTGATTCGGCTCGCACGACCCATGGCGCGAGGACGGAAACGTTTCAGTGTTGGACCTTCATCAACAAATACCTTGGTGATAACCAGGTTATTTGCGTCAAGGTTCAGGTTGTGCTCTGCATTTGCAATAGCTGACATTAAGACTTTCTCCACAACCGGAGAAGATGCTTTCGGCGTGTGCTTCAGAATGGCGATTGCTTCGCCTACTTGCTTGCCACGGATTAAGTCAACTACCAGGCGCATCTTGCGAGGAGCAATACGGATATTACGAGCTACCGCTTTAGCTTCCATTTGAGTAACCCCCTCTCTTACTTCAACGTATCAGTGATTATCTTCTTGTTTTCTTGTCGGAATCAACGTGACCTTTAAAGGTACGAGTTGGAGCGAATTCTCCAAGTTTATGTCCGACCATATCTTCGGTTACATATACAGGTACGTGTTTACGTCCGTCGTACACTGCAAATGTATGACCAATGAAGTCAGGGAAGATTGTAGAGCGGCGAGACCAAGTTTTGATAACCTTTTTGTCGCCTTTTTCATTTTGCTCTTCGACCTTTTTCATTAAATGATCATCAACAAAAGGTCCCTTTTTTAAGCTGCGTCCCATGAACGAACCTCCCTTCATATTAGAAGTGCGGTGGCTTGCGACCGCACCTTAGTTAAGCAGCATTACTTCTTGCGGCTGCGGATAATGTATTTGCTAGAATGCTTGTTTTTCTTACGAGTTTTCGCACCAAGTGTCGGTTTACCCCAAGGAGTAAGCGGGCCACTACGACCGATCGGAGCGCGACCTTCACCACCACCGTGTGGGTGATCATTCGGGTTCATTACAGAACCGCGGACTGTAGGGCGCTTGCCTAACCAGCGAGAACGACCTGCTTTACCGATGTTGATAAGTTCATGCTCAAGGTTACCAACTTGACCAATTGTTGCACGGCACTCTTTACGGATCATACGAGTTTCGCCAGAAGCCAGACGCACGATTACGTATTCGCCATCGCGACCAAGCAATTGAGCTTCTGTACCAGCAGAACGAACGAGCTGTCCGCCTTTACCTGCTTTTAACTCGATATTGTGGATAACTGTACCTACCGGGATGTTAGCCAACGGCAGTGCGTTACCTACTTTAATATCAGCATCCGGACCGGATACAATAGTCATGCCTACTTGCAGACCATTCGGAGCCAGGATGTAGCGCTTTTCACCATCAGCGTAGTTGATCAGCGCAATGTTTGCAGAACGGTTCGGGTCGTATTCGATTGTAGCAACGCGACCAGGAATACCGTCTTTGTTACGTTTGAAGTCAATGATACGATATTTCTTCTTATGACCGCCACCATGATGACGAACTGTGATTTTACCTTGGTTATTGCGGCCAGCTGTTTTGCTTTTCGGCGCAAGTAGAGATTTTTCCGGGGTGGAAGTTGTAATCTCATCAAAAGTAGACACAGTCATTTGACGGCGACCAGGAGAAGTCGGTTTATACTTTTTAATTGCCATTTGTTTTCCCTCCTTCACTTACGTCGCTAGAACTTAGACACCTTCAAAGAAATCCAGCGATTTGCTATCTTCGCTCAGCTGCACAATCGCTTTTTTCCAGTCAGAACGTTTACCGAAATATTTACCTACGCGCTTCGGCTTACCTTTAACACGCATTGTGTTTACGTTCAAAACTTTTACGTCGAAAATGCGTTGAACCGCATCTTTGATTTCTGTTTTGTTTGCACGCAAATCAACTTCGAATACGTATTTGTTGCTGGACATCATGTCAGCAGTACGTTCGGTAATAACCGGGCGCTTGATAATATCACGAGGATCTTTCATTATGCAAGCACCTCCTCAACTTTTGCGACTGCATCCTGCGTAATCAGCAACTTATCATGATGCAGAACATCAAGAACGTTGATTCCGTTAGCAGAAACGAATTTCACGCCAGGAATGTTGCGAGCGGACAGTGCCACGTTGTCATTGTATTCACCAGTTACAACAAGCACTTTGTTATCCACTTTGAGATTTCCGAGCACTTTTACCATTTCTTTGGTTTTTGGTGCATCGAAGCTCAGTGCGTCTAGTACCATGATTCCCTCGTTCTTCACTTTAGAAGACAGAGCGGATTTGATCGCAAGACGACGAACTTTTTTCGGAAGCTTGTAAGAGTAGCTGCGAGGAGTTGGTCCGAAAACCACGCCGCCGCCTACCCATTGAGGGGAACGAATGCTACCTTGACGGGCGCGTCCTGTTCCTTTTTGCTTCCAAGGTTTACGACCACCGCCACGTACGGCGGAACGATTTTTTACAGCGTGTGTACCAGCACGGCGAGAAGCCTGTTGCATGATAACCGCATCAGCAAGCACCGCTTCGTTTGGTTCGATACCGAATACTGCATCGGACAGTTCGATTTCACCTACTTGGGAGCCAGCTTGATTGAAAAGTGTTACTTTAGGCATTACAAGTCCTCCTTTCCTGCTTAGTTACCGCCTTTAATGGCAGTTTTCACAACTACAAAGCTGTTTTTCGGTCCTGGAATGGCACCTTTAACGAGCAGCAAGTTGCGTTCTGTATCTACAGATACGATTTCAAGATTTTGAACCGTAACTTTCTCTCCGCCCATGCGGCCTGGCAATGCTTTGCCTTTCAGTACGCGGTTCGCTGCGATAGAACCCATGGAACCAGGACGACGATGGTAACGGGAACCGTGAGCCATCGGTCCGCGAGATTGACCGTGACGCTTGATCGCACCTGCAAAACCTTTACCTTTTGAAGTGCCGGTTACGTCAACAACGTCTCCCTCTGCGAAAACATCTGCTTTTAACTCTTGACCTACTTCGTAGTTAGCGAGATCAACATTACGAAGTTCACGAACAAATCGCTTAGGTGTTGTGTTAGCTTTTGCTGCATGGCCTTTTTCAGGCTTATTGGTCCGCACTGCTTTCTTATCGGCGAAACCAATTTGAATTGCTTCATATCCATCAGTGGTTTGATCCTTCTTTTGAAGAACCACACAAGGACCTGCTTCGATAACAGTTACGGGAACTACGATACCTTCAGCAGTAAAAACTTGGGTCATCCCAACTTTTTTACCTAAGATTCCTTTGGTCATGATAGCCACCTCCTATTGAGTAATTACATTCATGTATTTATTTCGTTCATTTATTATTAATAAGTAGTTCGAATTCAAACTTACAGCTTGATTTCGATATCTACACCGGACGGCAGATCCAAACGCATCAGTGAGTCAACCGTTTGCGGTGTTGGGTTCACAATGTCGATCAAGCGCTTGTGTGTGCGCATCTCGAACTGTTCACGAGAATCTTTGTATTTGTGTACCGCACGAAGAATCGTGAATACATTACGCTCAGTCGGAAGCGGGATCGGGCCAGATACCTCTGCACCGGAACGCTTCGCAGTATCAACAATCTTCTCTGCGGACTGATCAAGAATTCTGTGATCGTATGCTTTTAAGCGGATACGAATTTTTTGTTTTGCCATTTTAGTCCCTCCTTTTTCGCCTATTTTGATAAACAGACAATTCTCAGCGGAAAAACCCGACCGCCAGGCCATGGCATCGGAGCCTGGTGTGTCAGCAACCTCCCGCGTCATCGCGTTCATCAAACCAACATTCAACATTATATCGAGAATATAGATTGAATGCAAGGTTTTTCTGTATCTGCATCATTTTTATATAATGACTCAGACCTTGAATATTCTATCGTATACTTGGGTAAAAAGCAAGTAATCAGGCTTAACTTTTTTTCTGTCCGCGTTCTTTTCTGTTTCTTCCTATATATATGCCATTATTTATCCTCTTCTTCTGCTCTTCCATGAGTTCATGCTTCTTTATATGATGTATAAATGCTTGGACATTGCCGCACGTTAAGGAAGAGCATGCATGACGGCATTGCATTACTTTAATTATGAGGAGATGGGCGAGATGGCACAAAAGAATAAGAAGAAACAGGAAATTCAGGATGTCCACACATTGATCAACCAGCTAGAGAAAATGCCTGCCACGACAAATGTAGCGGACAAAATAGAGCAGGACGAAGTAAACCATCGAGATAGCGGCGTACATGATAATCAATAAATAAGAAGCAGCGAGACCTATCTATAAGGTTCTCGCTTTCTTTTTTATAAGCGATTCAATGTACGCTTTGTCACACGCACTTACTCAGGAACAGCAACGTATACTGATTCACTGTAGCTTCATGTGTTTGCATACAAGAGAAAAACATTGAACAAAAATAAACGAAATGATAATATATCTATATATTAAATAAACAAATAGGGAGATTGTTTTTATGCAAGCAGTTACCGACTTATTCTGGAACGCTTCATTACCAGAAATAAAACGAGGCTATATTTACGAAGCCAAAACAGAAAACTATACCTGTCTCATTTGTGGGCGCCGTTTTATTCAGGGTGTTATTTATCCATATGAGGATGTGCTCTATGATGCCGAGACGTTTACACGTCTGCATATTACACATGAGCATGGTTCTCCATTCGACTTCCTCATTAATCTCGATAAGAAGCTAACCGGGCTTACTGATCACCAAAAAACAATCATCCGTTATTTCTATCAGGGGCTTAGCGATCATGATATCGTCAAGGAATTGGATGGAGGCAGTACATCTACTATTCGTAATCATCGCTTTACTTTGAGGGAGAAGGCAAAGCAGGCGAAAATGTTGCTCGCAATTATGGAGCTTATGGAAGAAAAAACAGCTAAACCACAGCAGTTTATTAGCATTCCCCGCAGCGCTACTATGGTGGATGAACGCTTTGCGATCACCGAAGAGGAAAACAAAGCGATTCTTACTGCGTATTTCAAACAGGGGCTCGATGGCCCGCTATCAGAATTTCCAAAGAAGGAAAAACGTAAGATCGCAATTCTTACACATATTGCGCGTCGCTTTGAGATGAACCGGCACTATACCGAGAAGGAGATCAACAATATCCTAAAAGAAATATATCCCGATTACGTGACGATTCGGCGCTATCTAATTGAGTATGGATTTATGGATCGCTACCCCGATTGCAGTGCCTATTGGATAAAACCATAAAGAAGGAGAAAAGAAATGAACGAGCAAAAACGAGCGGAGATCAAACGAGAATATAAGCAAAAGAGTGCTCCTATGGGCGTTTACCAAATCAAAAACCTGACGACAGGGAAAATTTTTATAGGAAGCTGTCCCAATCTAGAGGCGATGAAAAATCGCCAATGGTTTGAACTGAATATGGGTTCCCATCAAAATACGGAACTGATGGCCGATTGGAAAACATACGGTGAAGACAACTTTTCATTTGAAATACTGGAGCAGTTAAAACCCGCCGAAGGAACAGCAGGAAATCAACAACATCCCCGTGTATATCGCAAACAACTGCAGGAGATGGAAGAAAAATGGCTGCAGAAGCTTACGCCGTATGGAGATAAAGGATATCATTCCATATAACGTGATACCAAATAGAAAAAAACAATCCCGTCAGCATGATCAAGACCTACATTAAAAAAGATAATTAAACGAAAAGAAAAGCCAAGCATGCTGTCACTTGAACATGCTTGGCTTTTTTGTTTTGTGTGCGTTATTTTTACGTACATTTCTTTACAATAGCCACTTTATTTACCTACAAAATAAATAGTAAAAACTAACCCATTGATCACTAATGCTGATAAAGGAACGATGGCAACAAATGCGGATATAACTAATTCCCTTTTGGTTCTATTTGAATTAGCTTTAACAATACTAAATAATGAAGAGAGAACTAAAATGAATATAGTTAGAGTGCTAATTAACAATATGTTTCGATTCATTTCACCAGTTACACTTGCAATATCTTCCACGAAAAATACTGCTATGAGCCCTGCAATCCCCAACATAAATGAAGCTACAAACCATTTCGTGAATTTATCTATTTTGCATACCTCCTAATCATCTCTTTATAGTGGGGCTGCCTTCTCCGCTGTATTATGCCTGATTAATTTTCCGATTGATCTCCCGGCTGATCTCTGCCAGCTCGCTGGCAAGTTCAGCTACATTGCTTGACGCATCACGCATTTCCTGAGAGACAACCTCTAGATTCTTAATGTCACCGGTTACCTTCTTGATGCCCACAAGAGATGCAGAGATTGCCTTCATAATATCCTGGAAGCTCGTTTTTGCCTGCGAAGCATAACTCGTACCAGTCTCCATCATACTAGTCGTTCCGTTTAGTGAACCGACGACTTCCTGTACATTCGATTGCGAAATCTGCACCAACTCAGAGATTTCTGTCAGCGCTTTGCTTGTATCATCCGCGAGCTTCTTCACTTCATTCGCTACGACCATAAAGCTACGACCGTGTTCACCACCGGCGCGCGATGCTTCAATCGCCGCATTTAACGCCAGGATATTGGTCATCTTCGAGATTTTTTGAATGAACTCAATAATGGATTCGATCTGACTGGAACTCTCGCTTAATTTCATAATTTTGTCCTGCACGCTGTTAAAAAACGCTTCGATCTGCCCCATCGTTTCAAACGTTTTATCAATAATTTTTTCGCCTTCGCTTGCATGTGTTACAATATTTTCCGCGCTTGCTTCAATAAGCTGGGCATCATCATACACTTTCTCTGTCGCATAGAACATCTCACTCGCCGACGAGCTTGTTTCCTCGGCAGTCGCTGCCAATGTTTCCCCTGACTCAACCAGCTTGCGCTGCACATGCTTAATCTCTTCCTGTACACGCATGCGGTCTTTAATATAGATGGCAATGTATGACTCCATAATAATCTGTGTATCCAGATTCATAAGTCCAGAAAGAGCCGATATTATTTCTATCCCCTTATGTAAGTCATGGCGGGCGTATTTCTCTGCGATACGCTGTACAAAAAACTCTGTAATCACCTGGTTGGCCGCAATGTACCAGCTCGGTAGAAGACGAACACGATTGTGTACGTTACCAATACGCATCCGTGCCTGTACGTATTCTAAATCAACCTTATCAGTAGCAAGACTCTCACAATACATAACAAAGGTCTTCCCAAGTCGTTCGACGGTAGAATGCTCATGAATAATGGACTTCAATTCCTCATGCTGCATCAGCTTCTCATAGAAAACCTCAACAAGCTCCTGTGCCAGATTACTAATCAGTTCTTTGTTTTCGGCTAAGAGCCGCAAACGAGCAGGCGTAAGATTAAGGAATCGCTTATGTGTCTCTAACTCTGCTATCGTAATATGCTCAAAGATATTCGGTCTTCCGCTGCGAATTCTTTCTTGGTAGTCTTCCATCTGATTCTCTAAGGTACTGTTCATTGCTCTACTCTCCTTTATCACTCAATACATTCTTCTATATCCTCTGGCATAGAATTGTTTCAACATCCTTGTTTGTATGTTTTTGGAATGCTTTTATTTTATCATAATTTTTGTTTTTATATGACATTTATCACACCCATTCAAAAATTCTCCTTTCCACTCCAAGGAAATAAGTCACATACAAATTTATTACTCTTTCCTTGCTATGAATCACAAAAATTGTAGGTATACATATCTAATTTTGATGCGCTCAGCCTTTTGTGTATATCAATGTTTTCAAAAGCCCTAGCATTTACGCTATAATAGTTAACAAGCTAGATCACGCTCTATGATTTTCCATATACCTGTATATACATAGCACGCTTTCCAATACATACGCCAAAGGAGAAATAGAGAATGGCGATACTGATTGTAGATGATAACCAGGTTAACCGCTTCGTTATCGAAAAAATCCTTATGAACGCAGGATATACGGACTGTGTATCTCTTCCTTCCGCCCATGAATTGTTCGAATATCTACAAATGGGAGAGGAGAAACCTCAGTATCCTGCTGTTGATCTGATTCTGCTCGATATTATGATGCCAGAAATTGACGGGATTGAAGCCTGTCGACGCCTGCAGCAAACCTCCCATCTAAAAGATATTCCGATCATTTTCGTTACTGCATTGGAGGATTCCAACAAATTGGCCGAGGCATTGGATGTAGGCGGCATCGACTACATTATGAAACCTATCAATAAAGTGGAGTTGCTCGCACGTATTCGTGTCGCTCTGCGGCTTAAATATGAGAAAGACTGGCACGCCAATCAGGAGAAGAAAATTCGCGACGAGCTTGACCTGGCGATGCAGGTACAGCGTAGTCTGCTCAGTGAACCGGTACACGAAAATAACCTCCATATCACCGCTTCTTATCTCCCTTCATTCAAGCTAGCCGGCGACATGTATTATTGGCATAAAATCGACAAGAATCGATATGGCGTCATTCTACTTGACATGATGGGACATGGGATTTCTGCCTCTCTCGTATGTATGTTTATCTCTTCTGTTCTACGGGATGCCATCAAGCTTTTTGTAGACCCGGAATGGGTCATCAAAGAACTCAACCGCTATATGATGCTTTTGTATAAACGGGAGAATTACATTCATTATTACTTTACCGCCATTTATCTTGTTATTGATACCAAAAATAAAACCGTGGAGTACGTAAACGCGGGGCATCCACAAGGCTACGCTTTATTGGATGGAGAAAAAATACAGCCGCTTGATAGCGGTTGCTGTGCGGTTGGATTCTTTGAAGATATTGATGTACAGAAATCCATCATCCACTATAAGGATAGTATTCAAATCTTTTTATTTACTGATGGTGTTACAGAAACTCTGCAAAAGGAAGGCGATGAAGACCTCGCGCGTTTACAATCCGCAGCTACGACTCATTGGGACGCAGCAGATTCCCCCATCGACCTTGTATTGCCTCAGGATTGGCAAAGCGGACAGGCTGATGACATGTGCATTGTTATGGTTCAAGCCAATTAAACGAAAGAAGCGGTACCCCAGGCCCGGGCGTACCGCTTCTTTCATTATAGCTTTCGATAAATTCTCTCTAGAGTATCAAAGTCTTCATAGCATTCAGCACGCTTTACAGAGCGAAGTGATTCCTTGCTTCCGAGACCAAGGAAGCCCTTTTTACAAAGACTCTCATAGAATAACTCATGTACTTGATTTTGTAATTCAGACGTAAAGTAAATCAATACATTCCGACAAATAATTACGTGAAATTCATTAAACGAGCTATCTGTCACAAGATTATGCTGGGCGAACACAATATTCTTCGAAAGTGAGCGATGAAGATATGCATGTCGATGATCAGTCGTATAATACTCAGAAAATGCCCGGATGCCTCCTGCTTGCAGATAATTCTTCGTATATGTCTGCATCCGATTGATAGAGAAGACACCCTCCTCAGCTCTCTTCAGTATTACCTCGTTCATATCAGTGGCATAAATTTTCGTCTGCTCACCTAATCCCTCTTCTTCCATCAGAATCGCCATAGAAAATGCTTCCTCGCCACTTGCGCACCCCGCATGCCAGATGCGGATCTCAGGGTATTCCCGCAACAGCGGCACAACCTTTTTTCGGAAGGAGTAGAAAAAGCTAGGATCACGAAACATCTCCGTTACATTGATAGAGAAATCGCTTAGAAGCTTATCCATATATCCCGGCTGATGAAGCACACGCTCCAACACACCGGTTATTGTGGATATTTTATCAAGCCGCATTCGATTCTGAATCCTTCTCCCGATAGAAGAACGCATATACTTACGGAAATCAAAACCAGAAACTCGATAGATTGCTTCAAGAAGCAAGTCAATCTCAAGGTTCTCCCGTTCATTTATCTGCGATTCCTCTACGGAAAGCCATAGCTCATTGTCTTTATTATTCATATCCCACCTACTTCGTCAACCATACTCGCATCACAGACATCAATTGCTCAAGCTTTAGCGGCTTACTGATATAATCCGATGCCCCTGCCTCTAAACATTTCTCTCGATCACCCTTCATTGCTTTTGCTGTTAATGCAATAATCGGAAGATCAGCGAACCTATCTACTTCACGAATGCAGCGCATTGTCTCATACCCGTCCATATCCGGCATCATAATGTCCATGAGCACAACATCGATCGTCTCCATCGTATTCATTACCTGAAGACACTCCATTCCGTTCCATGCTGTAATCACATGCATGCCTTCATTTTCAAGCGCATTTTTCAATGCAAAAATATTACGGTTATCATCATCGACCACGATTACATTTTTTCCTCGGAACACATTCTCATCTTCTGCGGGCAGGAGCGGTACACTTGTATTTCTTCCCTGCTCTTCAGGCACTCCTAAAGGAAGTAAATGTAACTCCTTCTCTTCTGTCTCTAAAGCTCCTGCGGCAACTTCTATAGCGACAGAAGTTACTTCTTCCGTCCGTGAGAGCCCATTTGGCAGACTTGGGACATAGAGAATAAATGTGCTTCCTTGCCCTTCTTCACTTACTACGGTAACCCATCCGCCTAACAGACGCACAAACTCTCGACAGATCGATAAGCCAAGCCCGGTTCCACCATACTTGCGCATCGTCGCTCCATCCGCCTGCTGGAACGCTTCAAAAATCAAATTCTGCTTCTCACGCGGAATCCCAATGCCTGTATCTGTAACCGAGATCTCAAGCCAGCAATCGGCCCCCTCGGTTCTGATCCACTTGGCCACACTCGACTCTTCAACTTTGCGCATGATTACAGAGACCGAACCTGTTTCTGTAAATTTAAAGGCGTTGGATAATAAATTCTTCAAGATTTGTTGAAATCTCTGCTCATCTGTATAGAAAATATCCGGAAGATCTTCGCTCTTCTCGATCGTAAAAGCCAATTCTTTTTGCTTTGCTATATGAGAGAAATTCCGCTCTAACCTAACTGGAAGCTCACTCATATTCATCTCGCTAAACATAATATCAAGCTTTCCTGCTTCGACCTTAGATAGATCTAAAATATCATTGATTAATGTTAATAAATCTTGTCCAGAAGAATGAATAACCTGTGCAAATTCTCGCTGTTCCTCCACGGAAGTGCCATCTTGATTCTCAGACAGCATCTCAGAAAGAATAAGGATGCTATTAAGCGGCGTACGCAGTTCATGCGACATATTCGCGAGAAATTCCGATTTATATTTAGAGCTGAGCAGCAGCTGTTCTGCCTTCTCCTCAAGCTCTGTTTTGGCACGTTCTAGCTCACTCGATTTCTGCTCCGCTTCCTCGCTGCGCTCTTCTAACTGTTCATTAATCATCCGCAGCTCTTCAGATTGCATCTGCAATTCCTCAGATTGTGCCTGCAATTCTTCGGATTGTGCCTGCAGCTCTTCTGTCATAGCCTGCGACTCTTTTAATAGACGCTCTACTTCCATTCTGCCCAGCACGCTATTCACCGTAATCCCTAATGTATCAAGCAGTTGCTCTAAAAGCTTTTGCTGTAGCGGCGTGAAGGCTGTAAGACTTGCCAATTCAACAACTGCCACGACGTTTCCTTCGAATTTAACCGGAGCGATCATGATGCTTGCCGGCCGCACTTCGCCAAGTCCAGATACGATCGGTTGATAATTGTTCGGAATGTCTTCCACGTAGCGAACCCGACCATCCCGTGCACATTGTCCGATCAGTCCTTCACCTAGACGAATCTTCTCTCTCCCTGCACCGTCCATATGCGAAGCGAACGCTGCCAGTTTAACAAACCTTGCTCCTTCTGCTTCGCTTTCGCGAATGTAGAATACACCAAGGGACGCCCCCGTCATCTCACATATCCGATCAATAAAGCGTCCGGCAAGCGTCTCAACAGACGCAATTCCCTGATACATCGTAGCAATATCGGCAATCCTTGTTTGCAGCCAATTCTGCTCGCCAATTCTTTCATTATACCTCTGTTCTTTTCGATTATGCTCTTCCAAAGAGGAGGCCATCTCATTAAACGCAAGCGCAATCTGACCAATTTCATCCTTGGTTTTAGCCTCGATTCGCGGTAGGGAGGTGGTGTTCGTAAAATCTACCTGTCCCATAACCTGCGTGATTTTATGGAGTTGCAATGAAGTGCTGCGAATCACCCAAAGCGCGACTCCCATGCTGATGACAAGGCAGATTGCAACAGCTATAACCGTAAAGTTCAGCATCATCTCATAGGTACCGTTCGCCCGCTGCAGAGCTTCATCCATCAGACTTTCCTGATACTCTTTAAATTGAGAAATCTGATTCACAAGAGTGGAACGCTTCTCACGCTGATCCTCAAGAAGCGGGCGGAAGTCATCTACCGGCATTCCTGCTTGTATGTTTTGAATGATTTTTCGTTCTATCTCTACATATATACCGTATTGCGTTTGAAGTTCAGCAAGTAGCTCTTGAGATTTCTGCCGGTTCAATATCCCCGAAAGCATTCTTATATCAGCCTGAATCTTTGCCCGACCGCTTTCTATCGTTTGGATGCTTGTCTTCATATCGGCTGTATTCAGTCCATTAAGCAGATAAAGAAGTTCCCGATCGGATGCCGAGAAATTCTGTCTAATCTCTGTTGCCGCCTTCACCTTACCGTAGCGATCTCCCACAATCTCTAGAAGATCGTTCCTGACGCTGTTCATCATGATGATGATAGCGCCCAACAAGATGACAATGAAGAGTAAGATCATCCCGAATCCCAAGAATTGTTTCTTCTTAAAGCTCATCCTCTTCCTCTCGCTTCCTGTTTGAAACCTATTGATTCTTTTATCTTAGTATAATCGGCACCTGTGGACTATGGTAAAATTTCTTCTTTTTCCATGGGTTTTTTCACGTTTCCCCAAAAAAATTATGTAAAAAGAACGACGTTTTTTACGTTGTTCGTATATACAAAGAAAAATGGCCCCGATGACTACTTTCGGGACCATTCCATATGTTAAGCCGAGGCCGTAGCGACTCCGACTGATGGAGTTGTCGCATCATGGATGAGCTGCTCTAAACGCTCTCTATGCTGCGTGATTTCTTGCTCATTCCAGTTCAGCACCCTGCCCATATAAGCCATGACAGGTTCTTTCCATTGCGTAACCCAATCAATATTAAAATATAGAGCGCCAGTGCGACGGACAAAGTAATCCTCCGGCGTAGCCGCCATCTCTTCTTCCATCGCATAGACAACAGAAGCAAAGACGGCCTTCGATAATCCAGAGGATGCAGCACTCTCTCTCCGTTCACGAATCATCGTATACAGTCTGTTTACATTTGAGCCGTAGCGGCGTGCCAACTGCTCCGCATCCTCTGCAGATAGCCCTACCGCAATTCCTTCTTTCACCTGCTGTTGTACAAACGCATCAAAGTTATCTGAGCCGCCTACATCCCCACCTGAGAGCCTGATCTTATCCGTTGAGCAGCCCGGATATGATCCCTGTCCTTCCTCCTTTAGTTGGGATGCAACCAGATCAATGATACGCTCCGCCATCTTGCGGTACCCTGTGAGTTTGCCGCCCGCAATCGTTAGCAGCCCAGACTCGGAGATGAAAATCTCATCTTTGCGGGATAGCTCAGACGGAGACTTCCCATCCTCATGAATGAGCGGACGCAGGCCTGCCCAGCTTGATTCTACGTCGTTGGCGGTAAGCTTCAATGTAGGAAACATAAAGTTTGCCGCACGTATAATATAATCACGGTCTTCTACGGTCATCTTGGGATTTGCAATATCGCCTTGGTAATTCGTATCTGTCGTTCCGATGTATGTTTTGCCCTCACGTGGAATAGCAAAAACCATACGGCCATCCGGTGTATCGAAGTAGACAGACTGCCGAAGCGGAAATCTTTTACCGTCTATGACAAGATGGATGCCCTTCGTTAAGTGCAGACGCTTGCCTTTTTTCGAGCCGTCCTTTTCACGAATTTTATCCACCCACGGACCGGCCGCATTGATCACTTTCTTGGCACGAAGGGTACGCTTCTCTCCGCTTAACTGATCTACTGCAACAACTCCTATGATTTTTTCATTCTCATACAGAAGCTCTTCTGCCTTTACATAGTTAAGCGCCTTAGCTCCCCGGTGTACCGCTTCCTTCATCACTTCCATCGTCAGTCTGGCATCATCCGTACGGTATTCTACATAATAGCCGCCACCTTTTAGCTTATCTGTACGAAGCAGTGGTTCTTTTTGTAATGTTTCTTCCTTACTTAGCATAATGCGCCGCTCATCGCGTTTTACGCCTGCAAGCGTATCATATACACGCAGGCCGATGGATGTAGCAAACTTACCGTACGTGCCGCCTTCAATCATCGGCAGCAGCATCCACTCCGGTGTCGTTACATGAGGCGCATTCTCATAGACGATGGCACGCTCTTTACCTACTTCAGCGACCAGCTTGAATTCAAGTTGCTTCAAATAGCGCAGGCCGCCATGCACAAGCTTAGTGGAGCGACTCGAAGTCCCTGCTGCGAAATCCTGCATTTCTATAAGTGCCGTGTTCATTCCCCGTGATTGTGCATCCAGTGCAATACCGGCTCCGGTGATGCCACCCCCGATCACAAGAACGTCAAATTGTTTATTTTCCATCTCACGTAGAATATGCGCTCGCTGCTTACTTGCAAATAGTTGATTCATGTTGTGTCACTCTCCTGCTTTTATAGTATAAGACGTAGGGCAGTCCCTTATCCTTTTCCCAAAAACAAAAAGACCACAACAAAATCCTTAATTATTTAAAGGATTTGCTGTGGTCTTCTCCTGTTCTCCGACCCATATTAACTTTTAAAGTTTCGATATACATAATGTAACACATCTACATATATGCATCAAGGTACACATTTGCTTACTGTTTGATTTTAAAACCCATCGTCGCCTCAACAGCCTTCTTCCAGCCCGCGTACAGTTGTGCGCTTTCTTCTTCTTTCATATCTACCTCAAATTGCTTCTCCATCTGCCATTTGGCTGCAATTTCTTCTCGACTGCTCCAGAATCCGACAGCCAGGCCCGCAAGATAAGCAGCGCCAAGTGCAGTCGTTTCATTGATTACGGGACGTTCTACTGGCACGCCGAGAATATCGCTTTGGAACTGCATAAGAAAATCATTTTTCACCGCACCGCCATCTACACGCAGCGTCTTCAATTCGATGCCAGAATCCGCTTCCATGGCGGACAATACATCCTTTGTTTGGTACGCGAGCGATTCAAGCGTCGCACGAATAAAGTGCTCTTTTTCTGTACCACGAGTTAAGCCGAAGATAGCACCGCGCACATCACTATCCCAGTACGGCGTACCCAATCCAACAAAGGCAGGGACCATATACACGCCACCCGTAGAATCTACACGCTTGGCATATTGTTCACTATCAGTCGCAGATTTCAGCATACGCAGCCCATCACGCAGCCATTGGATGGCTGAACCAGCTACAAATATGCTTCCTTCAAGCGCATACTCGACTTTGCCATCAATTCCCCAGGCCAGCGTAGTGAGAAGACCATGCTCAGATTTTACAGCCGTCTCACCCGTATTCATCAGCATGAAGCAGCCTGTGCCATATGTGTTCTTAGCCATTCCTTTCTCATAGCAAGCCTGTCCGAACAAAGCTGCCTGCTGATCCCCGGCGGCTCCGGCAATCGGAATGCGTTCACCGAAGAAATGATAATCAACTGTCTCTCCATATATTTCAGAGGAAGGACGCACCTCCGGCAGCATGCTGCGAGGTATGCCAAGCATCTCTAATAATTCGTCATCCCATTGCTGTTCATAAATATTGTACATCAATGTACGAGAAGCATTGGAGTAGTCTGTTACATGGGCCTGTCCCCCCGACAGACGCCAAATCAGCCACGTATCGATCGTTCCAAACAGCAGATCGCCCGCTTCCGCCCTCTCTCTTACACCTTCTATATTATCAAGTATCCATTTAACTTTCGTGCCGGAGAAGTAAGCGTCAATCAGAAGTCCGGTCTTATCGCGCACCATATCAGCGTATCCTTTAGCTTTCAATTCATTGCATATATCAGAGGTCTGGCGAGATTGCCAAACAATGGCGTGGTAGACAGGATCGCCCGTATTCTTATCCCACACGACAGTTGTCTCCCGCTGATTCGTAATACCGATGGCCGCAATCTCTTTTGGCTTAATATTTGAGTTTGAGAGCGCTTCCGCAATCACCGCAAGAATAGAACCCCAGATTTCATGCGCATTATGTTCAACCCAACCTGGTTTTGGAAAGTACTGCGGGAATTCTCTTTGCGCAACGGTTACAATTTTACCTTCTTTATTGAATAAGATGGCGCGCGAGCTGGTTGTTCCTTGATCCAAAGCAAGAACGTATTTCTTTTCCATGAACGATCGCTCCTTTTTCTATGGTTAGTACATATGCTAATTCGTTACTCTATGCTGTAAAAAACATGGCATAAAACCAAGCACCAAGCACTCCACCAATAATAGGCCCGACAATTGGAATCCAGGCATATCCCCAGTTGGAACTTCCCTTTCCTGCGATCGGCAGTACAGCATGGGCAATACGCGGACCTAAATCTCTGGCCGGGTTAATCGCATAGCCGGTCGTTCCTCCTAACGATAATCCGATGCTGACGATTAAGAAGCCGACAATAAACGGATTCAGCCCATCAGCAAACTTATTTGCTCCAATTGCCAAAATTCCAAGTACAAGCACAAATGTTCCAATAATTTCGCTGATGACATTTGAAACACGGTGAGGAATTGCTGGGTCCGTCGCAAATACTGCCAGCTTAGCCGCCGGGTCTTCTGTTACTTTCCAATGCGGAAGATAGTGCAGCCACACGACTACAGCACCGAGAAAAGCGCCGATTAACTGGGCTAGAATATACATCGGGACATCACTCCACGGAAATTGCCCTGCAACCGCAAGTCCAATCGTCAAAGCGGGATTTAAGTGTGCTCCGCTAATACCGCCGACCGCATAGGCAGCCATCGCAACGGCAAGCCCCCAGCCTAGTGTAATTACAATCCAACCGGAATCATGCGCTTTTGTCTTCTTTAGTACCACACCTGCGACAACACCGTCACCCAAAATAATCAAAATCATAGTTCCTATTATTTCTCCTAAGAACGGTGACATCCCTGTTTCCTCCTCTGTTTTTAGTGACAAAATAAAAATCCACAGCAAACATCTCCTATAGGTTATTACCCATAGAAAACTGCTGTGGATCTCCAATATCTCCGTCACCGTGATTAACTTTGTACAATTAATTAAACCAACAATAGAAAGCGCTGTCAACCGGAATATAAGAAAGCGCCGCGCTACTCCCTCAAACGATGCCTGCTTCTTACTTCACAGGCGAAAAATGCTTCCATATCTCTCTACGCGACGTAGTAACTGCAATAGCCCCTCCATTGAGCGCCATTTGCGCATCCGAAACGGTACGGATTAGTCCACCCGCCAGGACCGGAATCTTCACTTGCTCATATACTTCAGCAATAATATGAGGCATAACACCCGGCAAGACTTCAATGAAATCAGGCTGCGTCTGATCAACCAGTCGATAGCTTGTCTCAAGCGCATTTGTATCCAACAAAAAGAGGCGTTGAATCGCTAGTACTTTATTCTTTTTGGCTGTCATAACAGCGCTTTTACGTGTAGAGATCACACCCGCCGGCTTAATTTCCTGACATAAGAACTCTGTGGCATACTCATCGTTTCGTAAGCCTTGAATCAAGTCTACATGTACAAGCAGCTTCTTATCATGCCGTTTTGCTGTCTCTACAATGCTTTTGAGCTGTCCGATATGACTATCAAGCAGCACCATATACTCAAAGCGGCTGCGCAAAAGAATATCAAAGTCCTTCATCTGTCGTACAGCCGGCAATACCTGTTGATTAAAAAAACTCATGGGTATTCCACGCTCCGTCCTTTTGACTGTGCTATCCATATTGTAGCATGGACTACCCATGTTTCAAATATTACTTGCCCGCTTCCATCCCCATCCACTCGACATCGGTATTACTAATGTCTTCTGCTAATGTGCGCAGATACTGTACGACACGAAGCGATTGCTGCTCCAGCTCGATGAGAAGCCCGCGTGCACGTCTCTTCTCCCCACGTTGTACCAGCCCAAAAATCTCATGCGCCAAATCATGCACCTGCTTATGCGGCTTATCGAGCGCTACAAAGGAAGGCAGGGACTGAAGAGCTTTGTTTGCGCGCATCTTCTCATACCATTTACCGAAACGACAGTGCAGATGGCTTGTAATATCTTCCTCCTGAAGTGGATGATATCCAAGCATATAATTATACAGCCACCATTTCCACAATAGATGCTCAGTCTGAACAATGCGGATCATTTCTTTGTTGCGTAGGAAGGAAAGGGACTGAATGGCTTCCTTTCGCAAATGGTCAAATTCTAAGCTAATCTCAAACACCGCTTTTCCAGTATCAATCGAGCGGTTGCTGATCTGCTTCATATGCTCGACAACTTCACCAATTCGAACCGTGATGCCATGTGTAGCGACTTCCTGTTCTCTTGTAATCGAAGCGATCATTTCCATTGATGCGCCTGTTTCTTCAATTTGTTTGACAATGGAGGCAAGTGCGTGGATCGCTTCCGTAGATGTATCCAACTGATTATGCAGCTGCCGGGTGACTTCTTCGGTCATCTTCTCCACCCTCGTTGCTTCCTGCTGCATTCGCTCAATCGTCTTTGTTACTTTGCTCACTGATTCAGTCGTCTGTTCAGCAAGCTTCCGCACCTCTTCGGCGACGACGGAGAATCCGCGTCCATGTTCTCCGGCGCGCGCTGCTTCGATTGATGCATTAAGCGCCAATAAATTTGTCTGTTCAGCAATGTTTTTAATAAATTCAACGACCTGGTAAATGTCACTCACTTCCGATAGAAGTTGATGCAGCTTCCCCTTCGTATGATGGAAATCTTCCGCAACAGCGCGGAAACCGCTAAGCGAGTGCTCGATTACCTTCTGCTCTGATGTCATCGCCCGTACCATCGTGCCTGTATTGTGCGAAACCGCACTTGCAGTACTTGCGATTTGTTCTACGGAGGCTGCCAATTGCAATGTCGTTGCACTGACTTCTTCCACTTCTTTCATTGTAGCGTCTGTGGACTCCACCGTTTCAAACAGTCCGTTTACCTTTTCTGTACCGATAATAACCTCCATAATACCGCTTGCATTCTCCACGACTTCAAAATCATGCGCCTCCTGATATGCCGCCAACGCAATCTGAGAATCAAGCGTCAGAATGCGCTGAAGAGAAATGAGCATGTCGGATAATTCAGCAGGACGCTTGTTAAATGCAGCAACAATGGCAGGGGTCAAGTATTCATATATGCGAATGAACGAACCGGCGAACCACTCAGGCGAAAGCCCAATTTGGCTGTGCATCTGACCGATTTTCCTTCGACTTTGAATATAGTCCGTTGTGATAGAAACATTTGGAATCGACTTGACGTATTGAACAAAAGTTTTTGACAGCCTCTCAACGGTGCTGTGTTCTTCGATAATACGCCGCAAATCAGGGAATTGCGCAAGAATTTCATAATGACGCCGGGCAATGTCTGTCGCATGCTTGTCGATTATCTCTTGAAGCTTCTTTAGATTTTCCAGATCGGTATGGGAAAGTTGTAAGAACATTAATTTTTGATTCAATCGCTTGGTCGATTGTATCTCGTTTTCTTGAATCGATTTTACACGTTCTGAGACGAAGTTGGGACTGATCCGCGAAAAGAACACCGCATCCACTCCAATCGTTTTTTTGCTGCTTGACTTCCCATAAGCAGTATAAAAGCCTTTCTTGTTTCACACGCTAAGGTAAGCGGAGGTGCTATGTAATGAACAAACAAACACATATGCCCGTAGATCGAAGCGAATTGCTTGCAGCCTGGCAGCAGACGCTTCCATCCACATTCAAACAGACAGATAACGTCGAAGTGCAAGCCGATCAACTTGACCCAGAAGCTCTTCATATTCATGTCAACACAGCCGGTCATCAGCATTACGAATTCGAATACAAATGCAAGTATGTTGACCCGCGCGAAGTACAGGTAACACTGCTGAATATCCAACGTCAAGGAGACACCATCTACGACCCAACCTTGGATATCCAAAACTTGTCTGAGGAATATATGCGGAATATTCATGAATGCGCTCAGACTCTTCACACACTAACAAGCCCCTAGCACAGAGAAAGAAGGAATATACATGGAACATAAGAAGGAAGAAAAACAAGTAGATAAAAATTTACAGAATGTTATAAAAGACCTTGATCAGATTAAAGTAAATAGTTTTCACGCCCAACAAATTCAGCAGGATACAAATGATCGCAGGCATCAGGATGCACTAAATCACGATGAATAACCGGAAAAACACTACCTGTCAGAAAGAACACTGTCAGGTAGTGTTTTTTAATTCTCCTACAGTATTTTTCACATATACAAAACGGCATAAATAGCCGGATTTACGACTCCTACTTTCATATGATTATATCAATGACAAGTACTATATTCATGGGTCTTATTATTCAATATGTTTATTACCAAGTAACTTTAGAACTACTTAAATACGATAACAAAGATGTTTATGTTACCTCTATCAAAGCAAGCAAACAAAAATGTGGTATGCTAAAAGAAAAGGCTAGAAAGGAGATTTCAATGGCTGATTCTCAACTATCTCCCGGAACAGTAGTTACTGCTTCATATAAATCCGGAGAGTACATCGGTGAGCTGGTAGATCTGTATCCTCCGCGTGTAGCTGTCGTAAAAATCCTCGCTGTCAGCAAACACCCTGAGCAAGGCGACTTACACCATCCCGGTCAAGTAGATGTGCCGCTATTTCATCAGCGGCGAGCCCTTTCTTATGAAGAGAAAGCTTCCGTTCCTCTCTCTACTGTGCGTCCTTACGAAGGAGACATCCCCAAATACGAGGCCTCTCTTCGTAAAGCAGTTGAGGAGGCAATTGTAGAACGTAAGAACGATTCATCGGAGTGGGGGCAACGAGCGCTTGCTGAGCTAGAAACTCTGCGGAGTGAATACTTCTAAATGAACCAAAACGGAGCCGACACATATATCGGCTCCATTTTTCTGTTAATCTGTCTCCTCCTCGCTTTTTTCCCGCTGCTGCTTAGGCATACGCCCCGCCTTACGAGATGCTTCCCTAAGCAGAAATTCAATATGCGTATTCACGCTCCGAAACTCATCAGCGGCCCAGCCTTCTAGCGCTTCATATAGCTTCGGATCGATCCTAAGGAGGAATTTTTTCTTCTGGGACATGCGATTAATACAGTGATCCTGAGTTGATGACTGGCTGGGCAGAACGCTCTGAAACAATCGCTACCATTAAGTTGTTAATCATCGCTGCTTTTCTTTCTTCATCCAGTTCAAAGCCTTCCTGCTGCAACTCTGCGATCGCCATCTGCACCATTCCAACTGCTCCTTCTACAATACGCGCTCTTGCCGAGACGATGGCAGATGCCTGTTGACGCTGCAGCATAGCATTGGCAATCTCTGTTGCATAGGCAAGGTGGGTCAACCTCGCTTCAATTACTTGTACACCGGCTACGGCAAGACGTGATTGCAACTCCTGTGCTAATTCTGCTGCAATCTCATCTGTATTACCACGCAGAGAGTAACCCTCTTGTTCAAAGTTATCATATGGATACTTGCTGGCAACATAACGCAGTGCCGTCTCACTTTGGATCTCAACGAATTGCTCATAATTGTCTACATCAAACATCGCCTTTGCCGAATCCACAACATTGAATACAACGACCGCTGCAATCTCAACGGGGTTTCCTTCCACATCATTTACTTTTAACCGCTTACTATTAAAGTTACGTACCTTCAATGAAACCTTGCGCCGTACCGCAAACGGCACTCCCAACCATAAGCCGCTTGTACGTACCGAGCCAAGGTAATGACCAAAGAAAATCAATACAGCCGCTTGATTCGGCTGCACAATAAATATACCGCTTGCTCCGACTGAAGCTAGCAAAATCAACAATACGGCCGCAATTATATTCTGAGCTACGATCAGCATATACACACCGCCGATTAATAATGCCACAATGAACAACACGCCAAGAAAACCGTTAACGGCCCATGCTTTCTTTTCCGTCATGATAGTCTCTCCTTTTTATATAGTTTAGATATCATTTTGATATCATTATGATATCACCTTTGTATGTAAATGTAAATAAACTCTTCCATATCATTATTTTTGTTAGATTTCCTCACAAATATACGAAATAGTTGAAAAATAATATGATATAGTAAACAAAAATAAGCCAGGAGGAAAGGAGAAGTTAGATTGTCTTACAAAGAAAGAAAGGTAATCACGATCGGCATCGTCAGCGAGCTAACTGGCTTATCGGAGAGACAAATTCGGTACTATGAAGAAAGAAAATTGATTACACCTGAACGAACAGCCGGCGGAACACGCAAATTCTCTTTTGCCGATGTAGAGCGTCTTGTACAGATCGCTAACCATATGGAAGACGGACTGCAAACATCAGAAATTCGACGGATGGAACAAAAAGCGATGCGCAGGGATAAAGAATTGCGTGACCGAATGCTGCGCGGACAGCTTAACGCAGCATTCCCCCAGCGTAACAAATAAAACCCCCTCGCTTCTGCTGCCCGCAGAAATGAGGGGGTTTCTCTGTCATACTGGCTTACATTCAGCTAATTTTGCTGTGACTGTACTGTTTCACGTTTCTCTTTTTTAAAAAAAGCCTGTCAGAAAATGTACCCAACTTGCACAAAAAAAAAGGGAGCCTACTATAATAAAGATATCACCATCACACTTAGGTGTATCTCTCTCCTAATAAACTCCCCTCTTATTACCGCAGCGATTGATCTCAAGCGCTGCGGTACTTTTTATATAATGCGTCAAATTCTCTTGCAGATTCCATATCAAGCTCTGTTAATCCGCCTTCATTCCATGTCGTTAGACGAAGAGTGATCAGCTTATAGTCAATGGAAATCATCGGATGATGAACCATTTGCTCTGCTAGATGTGCAACCTGGTTGACAAATTCAATACCGTCAAGAAACTCCTTAAAACGAAACTTCTTCTCAATCCACTTTTCATCCTTACGACTCCATCCTGAAAGGGACATCAATCGTTCTTCAATCTGCGGCTCTGTTAGCTTCACCGGCTTCTCACCTGCTCTCTTATTTTCCATGTACTCATGCAAGCTGCTCAGACGAATCAGAAGCCCCAAGAAGGGCCAAGCCATTTGTGATCAGCTCTGTATTCTCCGCGCGTTCAGCTAGCTTTGCCAGTTGTTGGCGCAGTGCCGCCTCCAGTTGTGCAGCAACGCCCCTACTATCCAGAATTTCTAGGATTTCAAGACGCAGCAGCCAATCCTGCGGATATTCGGCGTCTAATATATCCGCAATCGCAAGAAGCTTTTGTTCTGTTTCTTCTCCTGATATAGTTGTTTCTCGAATATTACGTACATTCTGATATAAATCATGCAGCTTGCGCTCACGCTCGCTCCATTGTGGGCGTACTCTAGTAAGAGCGGACTTCTTATCAGTATGCGCCGAGAACGCCTCTTTATCAGCAGCGCCGGAGAATACGGACACAACGCTCGCTCCAACTGCCATATCATAAACACCCCAGGCCGGATCGAACAACGTCCTGCCGTCTGTATTCGTTACGCTACATTGATCAAAACCGATAAGAATAATCTTTTCTTTGTGGCGCTTAATATATTGGACCAGCCCCGATACATGAATGCCAGATTCAAATTCCAACGATGCGCTCTGACCCTCTACGATACCTTGTGCTGTCAGCTGTTCGTCAGTGTATAGCTCAAGCGGGGTTGCCTCTCCTCGCAAACGTCCAATTGGAGAGCCGAATCCGTCTTTATGGTAATCCTTCCCGTGTCCTTGTATCTCTGTATCTTCCACTGCGAGTGCGGAAGGTCCTTTAAGTTGAAGATACACCGCTTCATCGTTGTCATCATATTCAAGTCCGTTTACCACCCCTGTAACTTGAAGGCCTGAGCTATAGACAGCTGTAGCAAGATTCTCAGATCTACGTGCCTTTACAAGGCTTTCCGTACCACCAATCGAGCAGGCAAGGCGTTTCTCCAGCTCATCTACCGCTTCAATCAGTTCATCAAAATTCCGGCACACAAATAGTTGGGGTTGATAATCCGTAATATCGTATCCGGTCTCAATACATGCATCAAGTGAGAAAGGCAGCTTCTTGCTATCAGGCTTTAGACAATGCTTGCTTTCCCCTACAGAAGACAATAAGCCTGCTCCATAAATCTGCGGCTTTTCCATGCTGCCAATCAGGCCATATTCAACCGTCCACCAATAGAGGCGGGATACTAGTTGGATCTCCGACACCTCAGTAACCGCATCCTGCACTTCCTTGAGCCGAAGCTCTGCTTCTTCGATTTGCTGGGGCGTAGCCATCGGATCTTCCTTTACCATCGATAGATGGCGAATCGCTTCATATACATCATAGTCTTCTTTTGTTGACATGGCCTTCGTGCCTAATGCGCCTATACGCTTCACATAGGAAGCATATTTTGCATCTTTAAGAATGGGCGCATGTCCTGCCGCCTCATGCAGAATATCAGGTGCCGGGGTGTATGCAATATGTTCATGTGTACGAATATCCGTTGCGATTGGTAAAATCCCATGTGCCTGAAAATCCATGAATGCAGCAGACGAGAGGAACCCGTCGATCGTCACTGCGCCCCACCCGTATTTAGAGAGGCGCTCATTCATAGACTCAATACGCGGAATTTCTTCTACCTCAATACCTGTTGATTGCAGACCATCAATGTAAGCAGCATGTGCTCGCTCGCCTAGAAATGCGCGGTTCTGACGCATGACATAGCGCCAAACCGCCTGATTGATCGGTGTATACTTCTCATATTCCTGATCTACGACAAACTCACGCAGGTGAGAAGGAATATTCATTATAAAACCTCCTCTTTCGCTTTATATGCTTTTTCGTCTTCTACTGACACGTCTCCTTGCCTTGATAGCACACTGTTCTTGTAGCCGTATGCAAAATATACAATCGTTCCAAGTGCCAGCCATACGAAGAATCCAACCCACGTAACGGAAGGCAGGCTGACCATCAAATAACCGCAGAATAAAATCGCAAGAATAGGAATAAGCGGGACGAGAGGAACTCTAAAAGCACGAGGCAGGTTCGGCTGCGTTCTGCGCAAAACCAGCACACCCACTGAGACTACCAGATAGGCAAATAAGGTCCCGATGTTGACTAATTCAGCGAGCTTATGCAGCGGAATTAATCCCCCAAACATCGCCGCAAGAATTCCTGTCATCCATGTATTCGTTACCGGTGTTTTTGTAGACAAATTGATCCGTGACATCATCCTGGGCAATAATCCGTCTCGGCTCATCGCAAAAAACAATCGTGTCTGTGCATAAAGAAGAACGAGCAGAACGGTAGTCATTCCTGTAATGGCTCCAAGCGAGATGAAGCCCGCAACCCAATCCTGTTGAATATAGGTAAGAGCGAATGCAACCGGATTTTTAACGTCCAATTGAGCAAATGGAACAATTCCCGTTAAGATTAAAGAAACAATAATATACAACACGGTACAGACAGCAAGCGAGGAAATAATGCCAATGGGCATATTACGCTGCGGGTTCTTCACTTCCTCTGCCGCAGAAGCAACAGCATCGAATCCAAGATAGGCAAAAAACACACTAGCAGCTCCAGCAGCTACACCTGAAAAGCCAAACGGCATGAATGGCGTCCAATTTTCCGGCTTAACGTACCAGACGCCAATCCCAATAAACAAGAGGACGACAGCAACCTTTACGACCACCATAATGTTATTTACCTTGACTGATTCACGAATACCCTTTGTTAGCAAAAACGTTATCAACAACACAATCGCAATCGCCGGTATGTCGATATAGGTACCTTTCGCTGCATCATATGCACTCGTAATGGCTGTAGGAAGTTCAAGCCCAAATCCTGCGATTAACCCTTGAAAATAGCCGGACCATCCGCTGGCAACAGCAGAGGCAGCAAGCCCATATTCCAGTATCATGGCCCAGCCAAGAATCCATGCGATAAATTCTCCAAATGTAGCATAGCTATACGTGTAAGCGCTACCGGTTATCGGCATAGAAGAAGCAAACTCTGAATAGCATAGAGCAGCAAATACACAGGCAAGACCTGAAATAATAAAGGAGAGAACGAGGGCTGGACCCGCATGTGTCGCTGCCACCACCCCCGTTAATACGAAAATTCCGGTTCCAATAATGCAACCGATACCTAACATCGTTAAGTCCATAGCGCCAAGTGTTTTATGCAGTGACCCTTCCTTCTTAGCAGTAAAATCACTAATGGATTTTTTGCGAAATAAGTCCATATGTCTCTCCTTGCAGCAGTTTTGTTACTTCATCGGTTGCTTCTTTCTCTCCAGCACGAACGTATCGGCCACGGCTTTTGTATAGACCTGGCCTGCAAGACGTCCAATAGGCTGCAGCTTTTCTGTATCAATTTTTCCGTCAAAGTACAAATCATCATTCACATGAATATTAACAACCTGACCGATAACCAGGCTGCCCGCACCAGGCTTGTCACCAAAGTGCAGCACATCATGAAGAACGCATTCTAGCTGGACATCGCTCTCGGCCACGCGAGGCGGTTTTACGATATGGCTATCTGCCTTTTTCAGACCCACGGCTTCAAACTCGTCAATATCAGACGGATATTCGATCGCGCAGTCATTCATTTGATGAACGATTTTTTCACCGACAATATTTACGACGAATTCTCGTGTCAATTCAATATTGGTAAGCGTGTCTTTCGGGGCGCCGTCCGTTCCTCTTCGCATGGGGGAGAAGCAGATCATCATAGGTTCAGCAGAGATGGCTGTAAAGAAGCTGAATGGCGCAAGATTTGCCTGTCCCGCTTGGTTCACGGTAGATACGAATGCGATGGGACGCGGCAGAATGGAGCCGATCATCAGCTTATATGCCTCATTCCAAGGCAGTTTGCTTGGCTCAATATTCATCGAAAGCCCTCCTTTATTTTTGAGGTAGCCAGCTGTACATATAACCAGCGTCTTCGTATTGATGCGCTTGTTTTACAATGCGAAGCGGGCGGAAGGTATCAATCATAACGGCAAGCTCTTTCGTGTCTTTCTTGCCAATGCTCTCCTCCATCTTACCCGGATGCGGACCATGCGGAAGACCGCTTGGATGAAGGGTAATGGAACCTTCCTCAATGCCACGGCGGCTCATAAAGTCTCCATCCGCATAATACAATACTTCATCGCTTTCCACATTGCTGTGCACATACGGAGCCGGAATTGCTTCCGGATGATAATCGTAGAGACGTGGAACAAAGGAGCAGACTACGTAATTCCACGCTTCAAAAGTCTGATGAACCGGTGGCGGCTGATGCACGCGACCTGTAATCGGTTCAAAATCATGAATGCTGAATGCATATGGATACAAACAGCCATCCCAACCGACTGCATCTAGAGGATGGAAGTCAAATACATACGAGGTCAGCATGCCTTGGGCGCGCACCCGTACTTCGAATTCTCCCTTTTCATCTTTTGGCTCAAGCTTCTCCGGTGTTCTCAGATCGCGCTCACAGTATGGCGAATGCTCTAAGAATTGCCCATACTCATTATGGTAGCGTTTCGGCGGCACGATCGCCGAGTTGGATTCTACAATGAGAAAACGTGCCTCCTCCGATTCCAGCACAACCCGATATGTGGTTCCAATCGGGATGACAATATAGTCACCCGGATAAAAGGACAGCTCTCCGAAAATACTCTCGATTTTTCCTTTTCCTTCATGCACGAATAGCATTTCGTCGCCTTCTCCGTTGCGATAGTAATAGGACATCTGCTGGGTAGGACGAGCCACACCGATACTTAGATCATCATTAGCCATCACAATCTTTCTTGCTTCATAGAAATCGCCGCCCGCTTCCGTATTCCATGTTCGGAAGTGACGGTGCTTCAGCGCATCTCTTTCTTCAAATTCCAGCTCAATATCTTTTATTTTCTTGGCTTCCCGTACTTGTGTGGGCGGATTGATATGATAAATAAGCGATTGGATACCTGAGAAGCCTTTTGTACCCATAAGCTGTTCATAATAAAGTCCACCGTCCGGTTTACGGAACTGTGTATGGCGTTTATGCGGGATGTTTCCCAGCTTTACATAATGCGGCATTCCAAATCCCCCTTTTCATAGCATGATGTCACGCAGCGCCTGAATGAAGGCTTCGTTTTCTTCTGTCGTCCCAATCGAGACACGTATCGTCTGCGGCATTCCAAGGACACCGCCAGAACGGACAATGATGCCTCTATGCAGAAGTGCTTGGAAGACTTCATCCCCAGCACAGGGCAGCTTCACCATGACAAAATTCCCCTGTGAAGGAAAAGCGTCAAGACCAAGCTTGCTTACTTCTTGTTCTATGTAACGACGCCCTGCATCGTTTTGTATTCTGCATTCATCAATGAATACCTCATCCTGTAAGGAGGCTAATGCAGCGGCCTGCGCCAGTCGATTGGTGTTAAACGGTTCTTTAACCTTCATCAGTTCACTTACAAATGCCGGATGCATCACTCCATATCCAATGCGAAGAGCCCCCAATCCATATATCTTAGAAAATGTACGTAGAACGATAAGGTTCGAATGAGAGGCCACCAGCGGAACGGTATTAAGATAATCATCATCTGTTACGTATTCAAAATACGCTTCGTCAATCACAAGAAGAATATAATCGGGTACCTGTTCAATAAACGACTGCAAGGCTTTCCTCCCCACGATAGTACCTGTTGGGTTATTCGGATTGCAGACAAAAATCATCCTTGTTTTTTCCGTAATGGCGGCAAGCATTCCATCCAGATCATGTACGCCATCTAGAAGAGGCACTACTACCGGTATACCTCCTTCGATTCGCACGTTTGTCTCATATCGTGGAAACGTAACATCAGCCATAATCGCTTCGTCTCCTTCGCGAAGGTAGCTGCGTGTTATAAGGTGCAGGATCTCATCAGACCCGTTTCCGATAATGATCTGTTCCGGATGTACGCTAAATCTCTCTCCTAGTTTTTGTGCCAGCATAGGAGCGGTTGCTTCCGGATAGAAGGTAATCTGCTCCATCTCATGCATCATTGCTTCTTTTGCATAGGGCGAGTAACCAAACGGGTTTTCATTCGATGCAAGTTTGATAATACGATCGAGGCCAAGTTCACGCTTTACTTCCTCAATCGGCTTGCCCGGTTTATATACACCAAGGTTCTCCAACTGCTTCCTTGATATAATTTTCTGGTGACCTGCTGTTGTCATCTATCAGCCCTCCGCCCTGCTCTTATATGATTTCATTACGAAGCATACCTAGATTTTCAATGAATAACTCTACAACGTCACCCTGCTGAAGCCAGCGGTGTGTTTCAACTCCAAGTTCAAGAATACAGCCCGTGCCTACGGTACCGGAGCCAATGACGTCTCCCGGATAGAGTGTGCAATCCTCTGCCGCCCGTTCAATCATCTGTGCAAAAGAGAAATATAGAGTCTTCATATTGCCTTGTGATAGAAGCTTGCCATTTACTGATGCCCGCATCTCAAGGTTATACTGCTCACCCTGACGATATGGCTCCAATTCTTCTTTCGTTACAAGATAAGGACCCATTGATGTAGCAAAGTCTTTTCCTTTCGCTGGTCCAAGTCCCACTTTTACCTCTTCACGCTGAACGTCGCGTGCACTCCAATCATTAAGAACCATGAACCCCTCTATATAATCGAGCGCTTCCTCCCGCTTAATATTGCGTCCTTCCTTGCCGATTACACAAGCTACTTCCAACTCATAGTCCAACCATTCGGTATAGCCGGGCTTCTCTATCTGCTCCTCGGGTCCTTTAATGGCGCAAGCATTGGAGAAATAAAAAACCGGAAACTGATACCATTCCGGTATCATATCCAGTCCTCTTCTTTTACGTGCATTTCGAACATGTTCTTCAAAAGCATAAAAGTCTCGAAAGCTATTAGGCCGTGGAAGAGGAGAAGCAAGCCGAATGTCTTTTTCAATACCTATTACGGGCAGAGAATGCTTAAACGCGTCTGCTGATGTAAGTAACCATTGTTTTTTATCTTGCGGAAGATTCAGATAATCGAGCATTGAAACAGGAGGGGAAATGTCTTCCCCTCTTGCTTCGATCAGAGCCCGATATGTTTGTTCCATATCATATATATTGTTTTGATGAATCCATCCGGCTCTTATGTTATTTTTCTGTGTGTAATAGCTAATCAGTTTCATTAAATATTTCCTCGACGTTCTTGTTCACGTTCAATGGATTCAAACAGTGCTTTGAAATTGCCGTCGCCAAAACCAAGCGCCCCTTTACGCTGAATGATTTCAATAAAGAGCGTCGGACGGTCTACGATCGGTTTCGTAAAAATCTGCAGGAGATATCCCTCATCATCACGATCTACGAGAATATTTAGATCCTGTAGTTTTTTAACATCCTCATCAATCGTTCCCACACGGCCGGATAGCTCTTCATAATACGTATCAGGCGTATGAAGGAACTCTACTCCGTTTTCCTTAAGAGCAGTAACGGTAGAAATAATATCGTTTGTAAGAAGTGCTAAGTGCTGTACACCCGGTCCTTTATAGAAATCGAGATACTCTTGAATTTGTGATTTCCGTTTTCCTTCTGCAGGTTCATTAATGGGGAACTTAATGCGACCCGTACCATTTGTCATAACTTTGGACATTAATGCGGAATACTCCGTAGAGATATCTTCGTCATCAAATTGCTTCAACACATTAAAACCAAATACAGTCTCATAATATGAAGTCCATTCATCCATACGCTCTACATTACCTACAATATGATCAATACCGACAAGACCAGTAGAAGCAGCAGGAATATCGAATTCAGTTGACTGATATCCCGGCAGGAAGATTCCATTATAATCCGCTGTCTCAATAAGTGTGTGAACCGTATCTCCGTATGTACCAATTACGGCTTTTTTTATAAGACCGTTTTCATCACTTTCGGTCCATGGTTCACGGATTGCAATCGCGCCGCGTGCAATCGCACCTTTATACGCCTCTTCCACATTTTCAACTTTTAATGCGATATCCTTGGCTCCTTCGCCGTGCAATTTGATAAATTCAGCAACATCTGTTGTATCCTCAAGAGTACCTGTTAAGACCAGACGGATTGCACCTTGCTCTACTACATACGACACACGGTCACGACAGCCCGTTTCTAAGCCGCGATATGCTTTCATTTTGAACCCGAACGCACGACAATAATAATATGCTGCTTGCTTCGCATTCCCGGTATAAATTTCTACATGGTGAATATCTTGTACAGGGAAAATTTCTTCCTTCACCATTTTTTTTGCATCAAACAATTCTTTAGACATGCAATTCCCTCCCAAGTATATTAAATAATATATTGTTGGAAATATTTTTTTATTTAGATTTATTTTATTAGTTAAAATCATACAATGTTTATTTTTATCTTGCAAACGCTTACATTAACGCATGTATACTGCACTTCATTAAAGTTAAACATGGTGTTAATAGGGATTAGTAGGAGGGAAAACAAGTTGGACAATAAAACAAATTAAAAAACACTCTTCTTCATTGAAGAGAGTGTTTGTCCGCTAAGTATAGAAGGCTTGTTACAGTAGTGGGCCTAGGCTGACTCGAACAGCCGACCTCACGCTTATCAGGCGTGCGCTCTAACCAACTGAGCTATAGGCCCTGAATAAACTTTGTCATAAAAAATAAAAAACACACCCTGCTAACGCAACGTGGTTCAATTAAACAACATGTACAAAACAAATAATGTACTCTTTAAAATGATACTAATCTCTCGACGTAGCAGGAATGAAAAGATGCACTCTTCGAGTACTACTGATCTTATTTTCGCTTCGAAGTAATTCGACGTAGTAGAAATAAGAGATGCCGGCGAAAGGAATTGAACCCTC
>NZ_JBFTXJ020000022.1 GCF_041379945.2 Aneurinibacillus sp. REN35
TAACCAAAAATCAAAGATTCCTTTACGCGTCATTTTTCTTCGATCCAGTTTTCAGTGTACAAGGTAAGACCCCGCATCCAAAAAATGGATGTGGGGTCTTTGTGTTTTATATATAAACAAACAGCAAATGCAAAGAAAAAATCTCCTTGCAAAATATTGAGATGTTTTTTATACTTTCTTTGAAGTATAAACTTCTAATTTTGTATATGATTGAAGTGTATACTTCTAAAATAAAATAAGGACGTGCTTTATGTCTTTTCGCGACAGGATAAGTCGGAATTTTTCTTCTTTAACAGCATCCCAAAAAAAAGTAGCACAATATACGCTGGATCATCCATATGAATTTGCTAAGCATACCGCAGCTGAGATTGGCAATAAAGCAGGGGTTAGTGAGACAACCGTCATTCGCTTTTGTCATGCTCTCGCTTTTGAAAGCTTTATTCATATGCAGCAAACTGTTTGGGATGAAGTAATCGCTTCTAACTACACCCTTCATCTTCATCATAGTACATCAAGGATGGCAGAGGATGTACAAACAGAAGAAGGAGACCTGCTTCACGCAATCATGCGGCAGAACATAGTACAGATTGAAAAAACGTTTAACAATTTGTCTCGTTCGACTTTTGAACATGTCATTACGTTGCTTGCAGATTCTCCCCGTTTACTTGTCGTTGGTCATCGGACATCCTATAGTCCGGCCGCCTGGATGGCTTCTTCTCTTCGTTTGCTGCGCGGCAGTACCCATTTGTACCGGCCGGATACAGATGATGTAGTGCAATGGGCAACAGAGCTTAACGAAGAATGGGCTGTTCTTGCGATTTCTTTTCGGCGTTATGCCAAAGAAACAATTCAACTGGCCCAGCTTGCAAAAGAAAATGGGGCAAATGTAATCGCTGTGACCGATAGTTTGGTCGCACCAATTACGCAATATAGCGAGCATACGCTTCCGGTTGCTACGACAAAGTCGACGGTCGATTCTGTACCTGCACTTTTTTCGATTCTAAATGCTCTGCTTACAGCGTTATCTGCTGTAAAAAATGAAGAGGTTACCAACAAACTAACGCATTATGAAAAGACATATGACAGAGTGTACCGCAATGAAATGGGGGAATAGCATGACACTTGAAAAGATGATTCAAACACTGCGCCCTACTATAATGGATACATTTACGCATCTGCATGAAAATCCTGAAGTAAGCTGGAAAGAAGAGAAGACAGCGAAATTTCTTAGAACCCGTTTAGAATCACTTGGATTGCAGGTAATAACATTTTCTGATTGTACAGGTGTTGTAGGCATATGGAACCCGGATGTAAACGTACAGGCAGCAGAACAAGATGGTAAGAATCAAGGTACTTCGCTCACTGTCGCGCTTCGTGCCGATATGGATGCATTATGGCAATGCGTGGATGGGGTATGGAAAGCTAATCACTCCTGCGGTCATGACGCCCATATGACCATTGTAATCACTGCGATTGAGTTATTAAAAAAAGCAGGTTATCAACCGCCTGGAACCATTAAAGTCATTTTTCAACCGGCGGAAGAGACTGGAGAGGGCGCACGTAAAATGATCGAAAAGGGCGTCGTGCAGGACGTTGATTATCTGTATGGTCTGCATGTACGGCCCATACAGGAATTACCGGACGGTCAAGCGGCTCCAGCGATTTATAACGGAGCGTCCTTGATACTGCGCGGAGAGATTCATGGACTTTCCTCTCATGGAGCACGCCCTCATCTTGGGATCAATGCAATTGAAGTAGCTTCTTCACTTCTGCAATCACTTCAAGGTATTCATATTAATCCGATGGTTCCATCCACTGTAAAGATGACAAGCATTCGTGCCGGTGAACCGGGAAGTGCGAATGTGATTCCTGACTTTGCGGCATTCACGCTAGATGTACGAACACAATCCAATCAGGTGCTTGATGAATTATACGAAAAAATCAAGACTGTTGCCCGTTATACAGGAGAGATGACTGGAGCGCGCATTACGTTGGAGCCGGAAGGCAGGACGGCTGCCGCTGAGGTAGATCATCAAGCAAAAGCATATATGCGTCAGGCAATCCTAAATGTTCTTGGTGAAGCACATACCGCCCCTGATGTAATAACACCTGGGGGAGAGGACTTTCATTTCTATACACTTGAACATCCGCATATCAAAGCGACAATGCTTGGATTAGGATGTGGTCTTACACCAGGACTTCACCACCCGCATATGCAGTTTAATCGGGAGGCCATTGTAACTGGCGCTCAGATCATGGCACAGGCGGTTATCCATACATTTGAGGAGGGAGCGGGATAATGGAGCATCTTAGTATACGCATGCTAAAGACAGCCGAAGAAATTGGGCCGATCTTTGAATTGGAAAAGGAAGTGTGGCAGACGGATACGCCAATGCCCACTGATCAAATGATCACAGCCGTAAAGCATGGCGGAGTAGTATTAGGCGCTTTTCTTGATGAACGCCTGATTGGTTTTCAATATAGTTTTGCAGGATTTGATGGAAAGGAAGCTTATTTATGTTCACATATGCTGGGTACTCATCCTGATTATCGATATATGAAGGTGGGAGAGAAGCTGAAGTGGGCGCAGAAAGAGGCAGCGCAATCGCTCGGCTATCGCTTCATCACCTGGACATATGATCCACTGGAGACGGCAAACGGCTATCTTAATATTCATAAGCTTGGTGCTGTCTGTTCTACATATATTGAGAATTGCTATGGGGATATGGAAGACTCACTTAATCGGGGCATCGCTTCAGATCGTTTTGAAGTAAGATGGTATATCAGAAGTGAGCGAGTTGCACAACGAGCCGGTGGAGTACCTATGCAGAAGGAGAGCATCCCGCAGCAAACGTTTTACGATTGGGAAATAGACGGGAACGGGTATCCCATTCCAGCTAATACAGGTGTAAATAAGGCGCAGGTTAGCGAAGCGGATGTACTCTATCTGCCTGTCCCGGCTTATTTTCAGCAGATGAAGAAACAGAATAAACCGTTGGCCATTACGTGGCGTCATATCACGCGGGAGGCTTTCACCTATTTATTTGAACAAGGATTTACAGTAACAGACCTGATTCGAAATGATAAAGCCGTACCTGTACATTTTTATGTAGTAACCAAAAAAGAGGAGAATACATTATGAAAATCAAACAAATCATTATGCGTCATATGAAAATGCGGATGCGTCGGCCGTTTACGACCAGTGTAGGCACGGAATACGACAAAGAATTCATTATTGTTGAGGCAAAGAGTGAAGACGGGCTTATAGGCTGGGGGGAATCAGTAGCAGCCATTGACCCATTCTACAAAGAGGAAACCGTGCAGACGAATTGGCATATCCTTGAGAAATTTCTGATCCCTCTTGTATTTGCAAAGCCGATTAACCATCCAGATGAACTTAATAATGAACGGTTTTCACACATTCGGGGCAATTATATGGCGAAGGCTGCCATTGAAGAAGCCATCTGGGATCTGTATGCCAGACAGCAGAATCTTTCCCTTGCTCAAGCTCTCGGCGGAGAAAAGAAAAAAATTGAAGTCGGTATTAGTATAGGGATTGAAGAATCGGTAGAAGAGCTGATCGGCCTTGTCGACCAGTACGTAAAGGAAGGCTATAAACGGATCAAAGTCAAAATTCAGCCGGGCTGGGATGTTGAGGTGATCCGGGCTGTGCGTGAGCGTTTCCCTGATATTGCATTGATGGGGGATGCAAATTCCGCATACACGCTTGCAGATACGGCACTACTGCAACAGCTTGATGAATTCAATCTTACAATGATTGAACAGCCGCTGGCTCATGATGACATTATTGATCATGCCGAACTTCAAGCTCAGCTTAAGACACCGATCTGCCTAGATGAAAGCATCCACTCAGCAGAAGATGTACGTAAGGCCATTAAGCTTGGAAGCTGCGGCATTATTAATATCAAAATTGGTCGTGTCGGTGGATTAACTGAAGCAAAAAAAATCCATGATCTTTGCCAGAAGCATGACATGCCGGTCTGGTGCGGAGGAATGCTGGAGGCGGGGATCGGACGTGCGCATAATGTAGCCATTACTACGCTGACGAATTTTATTCTTCCGGGCGATACAGCCGCTTCCTCGCGTTATTGGGAAGAGGATATTATTACACCTGAGGTGACGGTCGAAGATGGATGGATTACGGTACCTCAGGCTCCAGGAATCGGCTATGAGCCCGACCGTGAGCGGATGGATCGGTTCACATTATATAGCCAATCATACTTTTCATAAACAGGTAAATAAGGAAGAAATGAGGAGTGTTTGCATGACGCAAGCACTCTTTTTATATTTATTTATTTCTTAACATTAAATTTACATTTGGAGGAGAAGACAAGCAAAAGCCTATAAAAAAAGGGATTCCACGGTGATAGCGAATCCAAGAAAATGCTGTGTTTTTAATGGTGTAAACAGTTTGTAAAGATAGGTTTAAGATCATGTAAAACACCTTGTAGGGCTTACTTCCCTCGATTATGATGAACAACGTAATTATTCCACATCAACAAAGAGTTAAAACAAATGTACCAAAGAACGCAGAGGGGGATTTTGGAAGTGAATGTAAAGAAGATTAGTATGATGTTGTTCACACTTGTCATGATGTTCGCACTTGCAGCTTGCGGCTCTTCTAATCAGAGTCTAAAGCCAGAAGGAAATAAGGAAGCGGCATCTGGTGGTACAGAGCAGCCGTCTGGCGGAGATGCCGGTCTTTTGAATGGTGCGGGCTCTAGCTTTGTAAACCCACTATTCTCTAAGATGTTCAGTGAGTATTCGAAAGAGCATGCAGATGTAAAGGTGAACTATCAGGCAATCGGCTCAGGTGGCGGAATTAAGCAATTAACTGCAAAGACCGTTGACTTTGCAGCTTCAGATGCCCCGATGAAAGAAGATGAGATCAAAGCGGCTGGCGGCAATGTGCTCCACATTCCCGTAACGCTTGGCGGTGTAGCAATTGCATACAATCTTGAAGGCGTAAAAGATCTGAAATTAACTCCACAGAACCTAGCTGATATCTATAGCGGCAAAATCAAAAAATGGAACGACCCACAAATTGCAGCAAACAATAAAGAAGCAAAGCTTCCTAACACAGATATCTTCCCGGTGCATCGCTCTGATAGCTCTGGTACAAGTCATATCTTTACAACGTACTTGAACAAAGCCGTACCTAACCAATGGCCGAAGGAAAAAGTAGGGAAATCCATTAAATGGGATGGCGCAGGCACAGGAGCAAAAGGGAATGAAGGCGTAGCGGGTCAAGTACAAAATACACCGGGCGCAATCGGCTACATCGAGCTTGCCTATGTAATTCAAAACAACATGTCCGCAGCGCATATGAAAAACAAAGATGGTCAATTCGTAGCACCGTCGCTTGATTCCGTAACAGCGGCCGCAAAAGGTGGATTAGCTTCTATTCCAGAAGATATGAAAATTGAATTGAATGACCAACCGGGAAAAGACAGCTATCCAATCGTTGGTACGACATGGACACTTATCCCAGAAGATTTGAAAATGGATAAGGCAAAAGCTGAAAAAATGCTAACAATGCTCCAGTGGTCAGTTACAGATGGTCAGAAATATGCTGCTGATCTGCAATATGCTCCGCTGCCGCAAGAACTGCAGGATAAGTGCGTAGCGCAACTGAAAAAAGTAAAAGTAGACGGTCAACCGATTCTGAAATAAGAAGGAAGACGGAGGGAGCGTGCAAAAAACTCTGAGGAGTTTTTTGCCGCTTTTTTCAAGAGAATGGGAGTGTAATCCTTGAAGAAAAGATACGGAGATCAATTGTTTAAAGCAATCGCATATGTTTTTGGCTGTTCGATTATCGCTATGCTCGGTCTCATGGTATGGGAGATGTTCCGTGGCTCGAGCTTTTCCTTTGCAAAATACGGCTTCAACTTCCTCTTTAGTTCAGACTGGGACCCGGTGATGGAGGAATTCGGTGCCTGGCCGTTTATCTACGGTACGATTGTTTCTTCGCTTCTGGCTCTTGCCATCGCAACGCCTATCAGCATAGGCATCGCGATTTTCCTTGTGGAGATCGCTCCGAAATGGTTTCGTGATATTGTAGGATTTCTTATTGAGCTTTTGGCTGCTATTCCTTCGATTGTATATGGTTTATGGGGCATCTTTGTCCTAGGCCCCATCATTCGCGAGTATATCGCACCGGTGTTTATTAATACGCTTGGAACATTTATTCCATTCTTTGCTGGTCCATCCTTTGGGGTGGGCATGTTCACGGCAGGTGTTATTCTAGCCATTATGATTATTCCAACGATCGCTTCTATTTCGCGTGAAGTGCTGTCCGTTGTACCTGATGCACAGCGTGAAGCGGCACTGGCTCTTGGCGCTACGAAATGGGAAATGATCCGTACAGCTGTCCTTACGTATGCTCGCTCCGGCATTCTGGGCGCGATGATTATCGGCCTAGGCCGCGCAATTGGTGAGACAATGTCTGTGACGATGGTGATTGGAAATAAACCGGAAGTTCCGGATTCTATATTTGATCCCGCCTATACGATGGCGAGTGTCATTGCGAATGAGTTTAATGAAGCCTCCTCTGATATTTACCTGTCGACATTAATCGAAATTGGATTCCTCTTGTTTGCAGTTACACTGCTGGTAAATATTATCGCGCGTGTTCTCGTATGGTCGACGTCTAGAGGCGTACAGGAGGCGAAATAAGCATGGAAAGTGTATTAGAGAGTGTAAGAAAGCAAAATGCCAATCAGTTACGCGCCAATCTGGGACGCCGTCGTGCCTTCAGCAAATTTATGGTGGGTCTTACGATTATAAGCATGCTGCTTGCTCTTACCCCATTATTTGGAATTCTTGGTTACGTGATTGTGAAAGGCCTCCCAGCCTTAAGCCTATCGTTTTTCACACAACTTCCGGCTCCTCCGGGCGAGATCGGGGGCGGAATGGCAAATGGGATACTCGGAACCTTTACACTGATCGGTATTGCCTCAGCAATTGGCGTACCGGTAGGTTTAATGGCCGGGATCTTCTTATCCGAGTATGGCCGCAATCGTTTTGGCAAGCTTGTATCGTTTTTAACAGATATTATGCTCGGCGTGCCGTCCATTGTTGTTGGTATCGTTGTATATGCCTTGGTCGTTCTTTCAATGGGTGGATTCTCCGCCTATGCTGGCGGTGTGGCGCTCGCCTTTATTATGATTCCTGCGGTAACCCGCACAACGGAAGAGATGCTGAAGCTGGTACCGAACCATATTCGTGAAGCTGGACTTGCGCTTGGTATTCCGAAATGGCGGGTGATTATGCTCATTATCCTGCCGACTGCGCTCCGCGGAATCATTACGGGTATTATGCTTGCGGTCGCCCGCGTCTCAGGAGAAACGGCTCCGCTGCTCTTTACGGCATTCGGAAATATGTATTGGAACCAATCGCTCAATGAACCGATTGCCTCGATGCCGGTACTGGTGTTCAATTACGCCATTTCCCCATATAAAGAATGGCAGGCGCAGGCATGGGCCGGAGCGTTAACGCTGATTCTAATTGTTCTTGTGTTGAATGTATCTGCGCGTCTAATTACGAGAAAGCGATAGAATATACGAGGTGGAGATCAATGATTGAGGCAAAAGGTTTGAACTTATGGTATGGAGATTTTCATGCGATTAAAGATATCAACATGTCGATTGAAAAGAATAAAGTAACGGCGTTCATCGGACCTTCCGGGTGCGGGAAGTCGACATTCCTGCGCGCCATTAATCGTATGCATGAAGTCATTGAAGGAGCCAGGGTAGAGGGTGAACTGTTGCTTGAGGGACAGAATATTTATAGCTCGGATAAGGATCCTGTTACCATTCGACAGCAGGTTGGTATGGTATTTCAGAAGCCCAACCCATTTCCGACCATGTCGATCTATGAGAATGTTGCAGCGGGACTAAGGATCAATGGTTTTAGAAATAAGAAGAAACTTGATGAAATTGTAGAGCGTTGCTTGATGCAGGCCGGTCTATGGAACGAAGTTAAAGATCGGTTAAACAAAAATGCCATGGGGTTATCCGGCGGACAGCAGCAGCGCTTGTGTATCGCCCGTACGCTGGCGGTAGAACCGGAAGTTGTATTGATGGACGAACCTACTTCAGCGCTAGATCCTATCTCCACGCAGAAAGTGGAAGAGTTACTTTTTGAATTGAAGAAGAAGTATACAATTATTATCGTCACGCATAATATGCAGCAGGCAGCACGCGTCTCCGATCACACCGCATTCTTCCTGCTTGGAGAAATGATTGAATTCGATCAGACAGAGACGATCTTTACCAATCCGCAGGATAAACGTACAGAAGACTATATTACCGGACGTTTCGGCTAGAAGAGGTGCGTTTCGGCACTGCTCAGTTCTTGTCTTTGAGTCCAACTCTTTTATTTGCTACAATAAATCTCGCTACGATGATGATGTAAGACACACTACTGCATAAAGGAGGATGACTAATGACAGAAGTGATAAAGTCTTCTGTAGGTACGATTGAGTTAGCAGTGTTTTTTGATATGGACGGTACCCTGCTCCAGACAGAGAATGTGGCGCTACCGGCCGCTGCGGATGCTTTTGAGCATTTGAAGCGGGAGGGATTGTATGAAGGAGAGGTACCGACACGCGAACAAATCCTAAATGTCTTCGGTATGACGGTGGAACAGATCTGGAATACGCTTATGCCTGGTGCTTCTGATGAAGTGAAAGAGAAGGCGAATACGCTGATGCTTGAATATGAGGTAGAGCGGCTGAAGCGTAAGGAAGGCAAGCTGTATGATCATGTAATACATGTGCTGGAGAATCTTACCCAACGAGGTATCCCGGTATTTGTCGTCAGCAATGGAGAAGAAGCATACATTGAAGCCGTAGTGGAGAACACGGGTCTTACTCATCTTTTTACTGATTTATACAGCGCAGGACGTTTTCAGACGAAGACGAAGAATGACCTTGTAGCAAAACTGCTTGCTGACTATCGTATTCAACATGCCGTTATGATCGGTGATCGCCACTCGGATGTTGAAGCAGGGAAGGTGAACGGTCTCTACACCATTGCTTGTGACTTCGGATTTGCTTCCGACGGAGAGCTGGATGAAGCGGACGAGTGTGTCACATCCTTCTCTCAAATTCTTTCGCTTGTAGATAAATATGCAAGAGACCTGAAGTGAAGTTTGCTTCAGGTTTTTTTGTTATAAACGCCAAAAAGAGGGTAGATAAGAATATAAATGAAAATTTAGGTCAAGAATAAAAAGTAGGAGCACCTTGCATTTTTACATAAGGATTATTATAATTAAAGTCAAAGAAAGTCAAAGTCAGAAGCCGGCGGGGAGGTGTGTACATGCGGAACATATCGGATATTATTGAACAGCATCTGAAGAAGATTCTTCAGCAGAGCAGCAGTGGAGCGGTAGAAATCCAGCGCAGCGAATTAGCTGATAAGTTCCAATGCGTGCCTTCACAGATTAACTATGTAATCAGCACCCGGTTTACGGTCGAGAAAGGCTATCTTGTAGAGAGCAAACGGGGCGGAGGCGGATATATTCGCATCCGTAAGGTCGAGATCATTGATCATAAGCGGTTCTATTCTATGCTTATGGAAGTGATCGGAGAGAGTATAACGTCAGCGGCCTGTGACAATATTATTGAAAGATTGCGAGAGGAAGGTATCATTTCACCTAAAGAAATGCAGATGATGAAAGCGGCGTGTGGAAAGGTCATCTCCAGCGTGCCGGTACCGATTCGCGATCAGCTCCGTGCGGACATTCTTCGAGCGATGTTAACCGCGATTTTCATTTATTAGCCATAGAATTATGTGTATTCGGGAGGGAAGTGCATATGATATGCCAAGAATGCCATCAGCGTCCGGCCACGCTGCACTTTACGAAAATCGTCAATGGTGAGAAAAACGAGTTTCACCTTTGCGAGGTGTGCGCGCAGGAGAAGGGCGACATGTTTTCTGGGGGTATGAACAACTTTTCCATTCACCATCTTTTATCAGGCCTGCTGAATCAGCAGTCGGAGCCAAGTATGAATGCGTTTAAGGTTCAGCAGGAGACTCCGCTGCGTTGTGATACGTGCGGACTAACCTATGCTCAGTTCAGCAAGAGCGGGCGTTTTGGGTGCAGCAATTGCTATAAAGCATTTGAAGAGAAGCTAGACCCTCTGTTTCGCCGCATACACGGTAATACCCATCATAGCGGGAAAGTGCCGGAGCGTTCGGGCGGTACAATCAAGCTCAAAAAAGAAGTCTCTGAGCTAAAAGATGAGATGAGAACATACATTGAGCGCGAAGAATTCGAGGAGGCGGCAAAGGTTCGGGACCGAATCCGCGAATTAGAACAGCAAATCGCAGATTTGTAGGAGGGAAAACGCATGTCTTTCCAGAAGTTTATATCAAACGCAGTAAGCGAATGGATGAATGGCGATGGGGCGGATGCCGATATTGCCATCAGCAGCCGCGTGCGGCTGGCGCGTAACCTGTGTGATCATCCGTTTCCATTGCTTGCCACCGACTCACAGCTTGAGCAGATTCTTGAACAGGTTGAGAAGGCGATGGAAGATGAAGCGTTTGCGACGAACGAGCGCTTTGAGATGATCCGGATGGATGCATTGACCAATCTTCAACGGCGTGTACTGATGGAGAAGCATTTGATCAGCCCGAATCTTCTTTCCGATTCAAGGAAGGGTGCTGTTATCTTAAGCGAAAATGAAGCCATCAGCATTATGGTTAATGAAGAAGATCATCTTCGTATCCAATGTCTGTTCTCCGGTCTACAGCTAAGAGAAGCCTGGGAGACGGCGGATCGCATTGATGATAGCTTCGAGAGGCATGTCAACTTTGCTTTTGATGAACGACGCGGGTTTCTTACCAGCTGCCCGACGAATGCAGGAACAGGTATACGCGCTTCGGTTATGCTTCACCTTCCGGGTCTTGTAATGACCCAGCAGATCAATCATATTTTATCTGCAATTAATCAGCTTGGCTTGGTGGTAAGAGGGCTTTACGGAGAGGGCAGTGAAGCTGTCGGAAATTTATTCCAGGTTTCCAATCAGGTGACACTCGGACAATCCGAGGAAGAAATTATTGAGAATCTTACAAGCGTAACCCGGCAGATTATTGAACGAGAACGTGCAGCCCGCCATAATCTATTGCAGAATCATCGCCTGCAACTAGAAAATAGAGTATGCCGCTCTTACGGTATTCTGACGAACGCACGCATCATCGAGTCCAAGGAAGCGGCTGAGCGTCTCTCTGACGTACGGCTTGGCATTGATCTTGAGATTATCAGGAGTGTGCCGCTGAGCGTGATGAACGAATTGATGGTCATGACGCAGCCAGGGTTTTTACAGCAATACGCGGGTCAGCAGTTGACCGCAGATTCCCGTGACGAACGCCGAGCACGGCTCATCCGAGAACGCTTGCAGTCAGCGATGGAATAATATCATACCCATTTTTTTAATTATACTTATGGAGGTGTTTGTTTTATGATGTTTGGTCGTTTTACGGAAAGAGCACAAAAAGTTTTGGCTCTTGCCCAGGAGGAAGCCGTTCGCTTAGGACATAAGAATATTGGTACGGAACATATCCTGCTTGGTCTGATCCGCGAAGGAGACGGCATTGCTGCAAAAGCGCTGCAGGCGTTAGGTCTCGGTTTAGATAAAATCCAGGGCGAGGTTGAATCGCTTATCGGCCGTGGCGGTGAGCAGCCAAGCAACATTAACTATACCCCAAGAGCGAAAAAAGTAATCGAACTTTCCATGGACGAAGCACGTAAATTAGGTCACACCTATGTAGGTACAGAACATATCCTGCTTGGTCTGATCCGTGAAGGAGAAGGCGTAGCAGCCCGCGTTCTGAATAACCTAGGTGTAAGCTTAAATAAAGCACGTCAGCAGGTATTGCAGCTGCTCGGCAGCAGCGAGGCCATGTCTTCGCACCAGCAAAGCTCAAGCAATGCGGCGATCAACACACCTACGCTTGACAGCCTTGCCCGTGACTTGACATCGGTTGCGCGTGACGGTGGGCTTGATCCTGTCATTGGCCGCGCCAAAGAGATCGAGCGTGTCATTCAGGTGCTCAGCCGTCGCACAAAGAACAATCCGGTACTCATCGGGGAGCCTGGTGTAGGTAAGACCGCAGTAGTGGAAGGGCTGGCTCAGCGTATTATTAATAATGAAATTCCAGAGACACTTCGCAATAAGCGCGTGATGACGCTGGATATGGGTACGGTTGTTGCTGGTACGAAATACCGCGGTGAATTCGAAGATAGACTCAAAAAAATCATGGATGAAATTCGTCAGGCGGGTAATATTATTCTCTTCATCGATGAGCTTCATACGCTGATTGGTGCAGGCGGAGCTGAAGGTGCCATCGATGCCTCCAATATCCTGAAGCCGTCGCTGGCTCGAGGTGAATTGCAGTGCATTGGTGCTACCACCCTTGATGAATACCGTAAATATATCGAGAAGGACGCAGCGCTTGAACGCCGCTTCCAACCGATTCAAGTCGATGAGCCTTCCGCGGAAGAAGCGGTTCAAATCTTATTCGGCTTGCGTGACCGTTATGAAGCGCATCACCGGGTAAACATTACGGATGAAGCGATTCAGCAGGCTGTGCAGCTATCAGACCGCTACATCTCCGACCGTTTCCTACCGGATAAAGCGATTGATTTAATTGATGAAGCTGCATCTAAAGTACGTCTTCAGTCGTATACCATTCCACCGAACTTAAAAGAGCTGGAGCAGCGGCTTGAAGAAGTGCGCAAAGAAAAAGACGCGGCTGTACAAAGTCAGGAATTTGAGAAAGCTGCTTCTATGCGTGATAAAGAGCAAAAGCTACGTGAAGAACTGGAAAAAACGAAGAACGAATGGCAGGAAAAACAAGGACAGACTGATTCTGAAGTGACACCAGAAGATATCGCATCCGTCGTAGCAAGCTGGACCGGCATCCCGGTTGTGAAGCTGAAGGAAGAAGAGACGGAGCGTCTGTTGAAGATGGAAGAGATTCTGCATAAGCGTGTAATCGGCCAGGAGGATGCGGTGAAGTCCATCTCTCGCGCTGTGCGTCGTGCTCGCGCCGGACTGAAAGATCCGAAGCGTCCGATCGGCTCCTTCATTTTCCTTGGACCGACTGGGGTAGGGAAAACCGAGCTGGCGCGTGCTCTAGCAGAAGCCTTGTTCGGTGAAGAAGATGCGATGATCCGCATCGACATGTCAGAGTACATGGAGAAACACTCTACCTCCCGTCTTGTAGGTGCACCTCCAGGGTATGTAGGGTTTGATGAAGGCGGTCAATTGACCGAAAAGGTACGCCGCAAGCCATACTCTGTGGTGCTGCTAGACGAAATTGAAAAGGCGCATCCGGAAGTATTCAACATTTTGCTTCAAGTGCTTGAAGATGGCCGTCTGACCGATTCTAAAGGCCGTACTGTTGACTTCCGCAATACTGTCATTATCATGACATCCAACGTTGGGGCGGATCTTATCAAGAAGAATACCAGCCTTGGATTTACGACACCGGACAGCTCGAAGCATTATGAAGATATGAAGGATAGAGTACTCGGCGAGTTGAAGCGCAGCTTCCGCCCTGAGTTCCTAAACCGTATCGACGAGTTGATCGTATTCCACTCTTTAGAAGAAACGCACATCGCAGAAATCGTATCATTGATGTCTGAAGAGCTGCGCAAACGCTTGAATGAACAGGAAATTGACTTTGTTCTTAGTGATGAAGCGAAGAAATTCCTTGTGAAGGAAGGATTCGATCCTGCTTTTGGTGCCCGTCCGCTGCGCCGCGCCATCCAGCGCCATATTGAAGACCGCTTATCGGAAGAACTGCTTACCGGCAGCATTACGAAAGGTGATACAGTAAAAATTGATGTGGTAGAAGGCGGATTAAAGGTCGAGAAGATGAAAGAAGGCGAAGAGTCCGTATCCAAATAACGGGCAGATCGCACGAAGCGAATATTGAACGGAAGAAGAGGCCCTCCTGGAAACCATTTGCCAAGGAGGGTCTCTTTGTATAGATATCGTATAAATAGGTTTCAGATAAGGCAGGTCTTTGGATACAATAAAAAATGTGGAATTATGCGGGGAAGCAGGAAAACGGTATAATTAACAAGAAATTATGTTGAAGAAAGAAGAGAAGATAGGCATGGCAAAATATAAATCTAAATATGTATGTCAAGAGTGCGGTTATGAGTCGCCGAAGTGGATGGGAAAATGTCCTGGCTGTAATAAGTGGAATACTATGGTCGAGGAGCTTGAAGAAAGAGCGAAGCCAGGAGATATTGCACGTCGAGGCGTAACTGCGGCATCATCGAATCATATGCTTCCTATTACTACTATTATTGGGGAAGACGAGCCGCGCCTGACGACAAACATGAGTGAGTTGAACCGTGTGCTTGGCGGAGGCGTTGTGCCTGGTTCGCTTGTTCTTGTAGGGGGAGACCCTGGTATCGGCAAATCTACACTTCTTCTACAAGCATCTCAAGAGCTGGCAAGCAGCAATCATAAAGTGTTATATATTTCAGGCGAGGAATCGGCAAAGCAGATTAAGCTGCGTGCGGAGAGACTGGGAGCGAGCAGCCAGAATTTGTACGTGCTGGCGGAGACGGACTTGTTCCTGCTCGAACAACAGATTGCACACCTCATGCCTGCGGTTGTGGTTCTTGATTCCATTCAGACCATCTTTCACCCGGATGTTACATCAGCGCCTGGCAGTGTGGCTCAGGTACGGGAATGTACAGCCCATCTTATGCGGCTTGCAAAAACAAAAGATATCGCTATTCTCATCGTTGGCCATGTAACCAAGCAGGGTGCGATTGCTGGACCGAGGCTTCTCGAGCATATGGTGGATTCTGTGCTGTATTTCGAAGGAGAGAGGCATAATACGTACCGTATTCTGCGCGCGGTAAAAAATCGCTTTGGTTCAACGAATGAAATTGGAATTTTTGAGATGGCGGAACAAGGACTAAAAGAAGTAACGAATCCATCGGAGATGTTCTTATCTGAACGTTCGCTTGGTGTGGCTGGCTCAACAGTTGTTGCGAGTATGGAAGGTACGCGTCCTGTATTGGTGGAGATGCAGGCGCTTGTGACACCAACCGGATTTGCGACACCTCGTCGCATGGCGACAGGCGTTGATCATAATCGAATCGCGATGATTATGGCAGTGCTTGAGAAACGTGTCGGACTGCTGCTGCAGAATCAAGATGCTTACGTGAATGTAGCAGGTGGCGTGCGTCTAGATGAACCGGCGATTGATCTGGCCGTGGCGGTAAGCCTGGCATCAAGCTTCCGTGATAAGGAGACACAGCCCTATGATGTAGTGATTGGAGAGGTTGGGTTGACCGGAGAGGTTCGCGGTGTCTCTCGAATCGAGCAGCGGGTGAGAGAAGCACAGAAATTAGGATTCAAACGCGTAATTATTCCCGCCAAAAATGTAGTCGGCTGGGAGCATCCAACTGGAATTGAAGTGGTTGGGGTGCAAACAGTATCAGAGGCGCTGCGGGAAGCATTGGGAGGATAATAATGGCAACGGACAACAAGCGTGAGCAGTTTATTAGTGATGTACTTCGTTTTATCTCACCCGGTACGGCATTTCGTGAAGGGTTGGAGAATGTTTTGCGGGCGAAAACAGGTGCGCTTATCGTGATCGGGAACACGCCGACGGTACAGACCATCGTTGATGGCGGTTTTTCGATCAATTGTGATCTAACTCCTGCCCATCTGTACGAATTGGCGAAAATGGACGGAGCAATTATTTTAAGTGAAGACGCCAAAAAAATACTGTATGCAAATACGCAGCTTATACCGGATTCAGCAATTCCATCTACAGAGACAGGAATTCGCCATCGGACGGCTGAGAGGGTGGCAAGGCAGACAGGACAGCTTGTTATATCCATTTCGCAGCGGCGTAATGTTATTACGCTCTATAGAGGTCCATACCGCTATTCATTAAAAGATATCGGTGTAATTCTTACAAAAGCAAATCAGGCCATCCAAACGCTTGAAAAGTATAAATCTGTGCTCGATCAAGCGCTGACCAATCTAGGTGCACTGGAATTTGAAGAGTTGGTGACATTGCATGAAGTAGCGCTTGTCGTTCAGCGAATTGAGATGGTTCTACGCATTAAATCGGAAATCATTAAATATATTAATGAACTAGGGACGGAAGGCCGCCTTATCAGTATGCAGATGGAAGAACTTGTATCGAATATTGAAGATGACGCATACCTGTTGATCAAGGACTACTGCCGCTTGGGTGAAGAAGTGGACCCGGAAGATGTGCTAGCGCAGCTGCATAAGCTATCTGCGGATGATCTGCTTGAATCTGTCAATATTCTTAAGATTTTAGGCTATACACCAAGTGCAAATCTGAATGATGAGCCAGTCTTTCCTCGTGGATATCGTATTCTTAGCAAGATTCCGCGTCTGCCGGCTTCGATCGTCGGCAATCTCATCGAGGAGTTCTCCAGCCTTCCTCAGGTTATGATGGCGACCATTGAAGAACTAGATGAAGTAGAAGGAATTGGTGAAGTTCGTGCTCGTGCGATTAAAGAAGGGTTGAAACGAATTCAGGAACAGGTATTCATTGACAGGCACATCTAGTTGAGCATACAATAAAATAATTGTTCGGACCTGCTTTATATATAAAATAGGTTACTGAACAAGGGGGGCTGTTTTGCAGTATAAGAAACAGTGCCAGGGAGGGTAAAAGGCTAGAATGATAGCGAGAATGATTCCGAATTTGTTTACCATTGGAAATCTGTTTTTGGGAATGATCGCGATGCTGTTGGCTTTTCGCGATGAACCGCTGTATTTAAGCTATGCGGCGATTATGGTCATTATCGGTATGGTATTGGATGGATTGGATGGTCGTCTGGCTCGGATGCTGAATGCACAGAGTGATTTTGGCAAGGAACTGGATTCACTTTCAGATATTGTAACATTTGGTGTGGCACCCGCTTTTATTATGTATGTTGTCCTGCTTCAAGATATGGGCTGGGCAGGTATTCTTCTGACCGGATTGTTCCCGATTTGTGGGGCCTTGCGTTTGGCTCGTTTTAACTCGGCAACAGGGGGCAATACAGGGTATTTTGTTGGTTTGCCGATTACGGCAGCAGGCGGTGTGCTCGCGACACTGGCATTGTATCATAGTGCCTTTCCGACAGTATATCTTGTCCTGAGTATGCTGGGGTTATCCTATCTTATGGTTAGTAACATTAAGTACCCTAACTTCAAAAGGGTGGGGATTCCTCGTTCGGCTTATTGGGTTACGCCGCTGATTGTGGGAATTGTAGCAGTGATGGCAGTACGCTTTCCGGCACAGTTCCCGATGATTGTGTTTATTCCGCTTGTATTCTATGCGCTATATGGTGTGAAGAAGAATATTGACCGGATGGTACGCAAGCGTCGTCATCAGAATACCGAGGAAGAGATGATAAATTCGTAGCGTAAAGACCGGGAAATAGTCCGGTCTTTTTTTGTTCTTATAAAGTTAATGAAAAATTAATTTGACATATTTATTGACATAGTTCTTTTTTGTGTGATATGATAATAAATTTTAAATACTTGACAAAAACTAGGCGTTTGTGATACGGTGAACTTGGATACTCTGTTGGGGGTGGGTTTGTTGTTTCGAATTGGCGATAAGATTGTTTATCCAATGCATGGTGCAGGTATTATCGAAGCCATTGAAGAGAAGGAGATTCTTGGTGAGAAACAGCAGTACTATATTATGAAGATGCCGGTCGGTAATATGCAGGTCATGATCCCGATGGAGAAAGTGTCGAATCTTGGCATTCGCCAAGTAGTGGATATGAAGGCACTTGAGAGGGTTATGGAGATTTTGCGTCGGGAAGAAGACGACCTAGGCACGAGCTGGAACCGCAGATATCGTAAGAATATGGAGAAGATGAGAACAGGCGATATTTATGAAGTTGCTACGGTTGTTCGTGAATTAATGCATAGAGATAAAGAAAAGGGACTTTCTACCGGGGAGCGCAAGATGCTTGATAATGCCCGGCAGATTCTGCTAAGCGAGCTCGTGCTTGTCAAAGATATCAATGAAGAACAGGCGACCGACTTACTGGAGCAGGTGGTCAACAGTTAGACGGGAAAGCTTCTCTGCAGAGAAGCTTTTCTCTTTTCTTCCTTTCTTTCCTTGTAACTTTTGCTGCTGTTTGTACGTAGAAAACAGATAGGGAAAGTTTTTTGCTTTTTCATGCATTGTTTTTGTTTTCACTCGTTTTTTATTTGGTAGATATGACTATAATGGAATATGAATCATACCGAGGAGGTGAATGTATGGTCAGAAGAATTATCCAGTTGTTTTTCCTCTTGGTTGGCGCAGGTTTGGGATACCAATACGGTCCTGACTTGTTTGCGCTTTTGAACTCGATTATTCAAGTGGGTGCGCTGCCGGGCGTGGAATACATCGGTGCAGTACTTGGAGCTATTCTATTCTTCTTTATTACTTCTTGGCCAACAGACTACATTGTTAAGACCATCAAACGCAGTGAAGAGACGCTAATTAAGCTTCCGATTACGGATGTGCTTTTTGGAGCTATGGGACTTATTATTGGACTTATTGTAGCGTTTTTACTTTTTCTTCCTATCAACAGCATCCCTATCCCGATCATTGCACGATTGCTTCCGCTGCTTATTTCTGTGCTGTGTGGCTATATCGGTTTTCAGGTGGGCTTGCGCAAGCGCGATGAGATCATGTCCGTATTCTCAATTGGTCGCTTTAAAAGCGATAAGAAAAAGGATGAGAAGCAGGAGGCAAACCAAGCTCAATATAAAATCCTGGATACAAGCGTCATCATTGATGGACGCATTGCTGATATCTGCAAAACAGGTTTTATTGAAGGTGCGCTCGTGATCCCGGAATTCGTACTTGAAGAGCTGCAGCATATTGCTGATTCCTCTGATGCGCTTAAGCGCAATCGAGGGCGGCGTGGGCTTGATATTTTAAACAAGATTCAAAAGGAGTTAAAAGTAAAAGTTATCATTACCGATCAGGACTTCGAGGAAATCAGCGAGGTTGACAGCAAGCTGGTGAAGCTGGCTAAGGTGATGAAAGGCAAGGTCGTTACCAATGACTTCAATTTGAATAAAGTGTGTGAACTGCAGGGTGTATCTGTATTAAACATTAACGATTTAGCCAATGCAGTAAAGCCGGTTGTACTGCCGGGTGAAGAGCTGCATGTACAGGTGATTAAGGACGGTAAAGAAAACGGGCAAGGTGTAGCTTATCTAGATGATGGCACGATGATCGTTGTTGAGAGCGGCCGTGAATATATTGGCTCGTTTGTTGATGTCATCGTCACGAGTGTGCTGCAGACGTCAGCCGGGCGTATGATTTTTGCAAAACCGAAGCTGATGGAAAAAGCATTGTAAGAAATGAGTGAATGAAAGTGAATATAGGTGTAGTCATCGCAGCTGCAGGATCAGGAAAGCGAATGGGAGGTCCGGTGAAGAAGCAGTTCATCGAACTGTGTGGGAAACCGGTCCTTCTGCATACGCTTGATTTGTTTTCAAGTCTCGAATATGTGAAAGAGATCGTAGTTGTAACGGCAGAGGAAGATGTAGCGGATACGTGCTCTCTTCTATCTGCCTATCCGCATGTCCGGGTCGTCTCAGGAGGGGCAGAGCGGCAGGATAGCGTCTATCTTGGGCTGACGGCTCTTCGTTCCTCCGACCATGTTATGATTCACGACGGAGCTAGACCCTTTCTTTCGCACGAGACGCTTACCAGGTTAGTGGACACCATGCTTGCAGAACGTGCCGCGATCCTGGCTGTACCCGTAAAGGATACAATTAAGCGAACGGATGAAATGGGAATTGTGATGGACACACCGCCAAGGAAAAGCTTGTGGGCCGTGCAAACGCCACAGGCTTTTGCTTTGTCCGATATTCTTGCCGCGCATGAAAGAGCGAGAGAGGACGGGTTTCTGGGAACAGATGACGCATCGCTTCTGGAAAGGCTGGGACAGGCGGTACGTGTCGTAGAAGGAGAATATACAAATATTAAGTTAACAACGCCGGATGATCTTATCTTTGGCGAAGCGATTTTGAAGCGGAGAGAGGAGACAAAGAAATGATTCGGATTGGACAGGGATTTGATGTGCATCAGTTGACAGAAGGGCGCAAGCTCATTATTGGCGGCGTAGACATTCCGTATGAGAAGGGATTACTTGGTCATTCGGATGCAGATGTGCTGTTGCATGCTGTGACAGATGCGATTTTAGGTGCGCTGGGTCTTGGGGATATCGGCTCCCATTTTCCGGATACGGATGCCGCATATAAGGACGCGGATAGTCAGGTGCTGCTAAGAGATGTATGGAAGCTGGTAAAGCAGAAAGGATACGCAATCGGAAATATCGATGCGACCATTATTGCTCAACGCCCGAAAATGGCGCCATATATCAATCAGATGCGTGAAGTTATTGCTTCTTGCACAGAGACAGAGATCGATCGGATTAACGTAAAGGCCACCACAACGGAAAAACTGGGCTTTGCAGGTCGTGGAGAGGGAATTGCTTCAATGGCTGTTGTATTGTTGCAAAAAGTAGGATTATAATAGATGAAGCTATAAAACTGAAGGATGGTGGCCACACATGTCGAAACAAGTCCGTGTCCGGTTTGCGCCGAGTCCAACCGGACATTTACATATCGGAGGAGCCCGTTCGGCCCTTTTTAATTATTTATTTGCCCGTCATCATGGTGGAGATTTTATTGTCCGCATTGAAGACACAGATCGTAAGCGGAATGTGGAAGATGCGGAGGCGAAGCTGATTGAGAGCTTACGTTGGTTTGGTACGGAGTGGGATGAGAGCATCGATAAAGACGGTGGAGTTGGTCCGTACCGTTCGATGGATCGATTAGATATTTATCAAAAATATATCGAACAATTGGTTGCAGAGGGCAAGGCCTATCCTTGCTACTGTACAGAAGATGAGCTGAATGCGGAGCGGGAAGCTCAGAAGGAACGGGGAGAGACGCCGCGTTATGCTGGAACGTGCCGTAACCTGACCGCAGAACAAATTCAAGCATACGAAGCAGAAGGCCGTACAGCCTCTATCCGCTTCCGCGTACAGGAGAATCGCGAATATACCGTTCATGACCATATTCGTGGTGAAGTCACGTTTGATTCCAATGGAATCGGTGATTTCGTTATTGCGCGTCCCGATGGCATTCCGACCTACAACTTTGCTGTTGTGATTGATGATGCTCTGATGAAGATCACGCATGTTATTCGTGGGGAAGAACATCTATCCAACACACCGCGCCAGTTAATGATTTATGAGGCATTCGGATTTGAAACGCCGGATTTTGCGCACGTGGCGCTAATTTTGAATCCGGATGGTAAGAAGATGAGTAAGCGGGATGAGTCGTTGATTCAATTCATGGAGCAATACCGTGATCTTGGCTATTTGCCGGAGGCGCTGATGAACTTTCTCGTGCTTCTCGGATGGTCGCCGGAAGAAGAACAGGAAATTTTCACACGTGAAGAATTAATTGAAAAATTCTCGTTGGGCCGTGTCTCTAAGTCACCAGCCATCTTTGATATTCATAAGTTAAATTGGATGAACAATTATTATATTAAACAAGCATCTGCAGAGCGCATGGCTGAATTGTGTATTCCTCATATGCAAAAGGCGGGACAATTGCCGCAGGAGCTACATGAAGAACAGCGCCAGTGGGCGGAGAAACTTGTAGCGCTGTATCAGGAACAGTTGGAGTATGCGGCGCAAATTGTTGATCTTTCTGCTATGTTCTTTGAGGATGAGGTGCGCTATGACGCGGAAGCGAAAGAAGTTCTTGCAGAGGAACAGGTGACGGATGTGATGAAAGCTTTTCACGAGGAGCTGCTTTCGCTTGAAGAGTATACGGCCGATGGCATTAAAGGTGCGCTGAAAGCCGTACAGAAGGCAACCGGACATAAAGGTAAAAAGTTGTTTATGCCTGTTCGTGTGGCCGTAACGGGCTTTACTCATGGTCGTGATCTGAACGAGACACTGTTCCTGTTAGGACGGGATACAGTGGTGCAGCGCGTTTTGCATGTAGCTAATAACCGCGAACAAATTGTTAAATAATATGATAAAGTAAGTATAGAAAGGCTGAGAACGGAAGAAGTACGAAAAAGAAGGGAAGCACCAGAGAAGGCCGCCGGTAGTTACATAGATACCGTGCTGAAAGCGGCTCTGCCTCCTGTTTTCGGAAATGCATCCGTGAGCCGGGTTTTCGAACGCATCCGATGCCGGTAGAATTCCCCGTTTCCCGCGTTAAGGGAGGTAAGTGCATTTTCGTTCATACATTGTGTGAACCGAGATGAAGCAGAGTGGAACCGCGGAAAATAATAAACCGCCTCTGCAGCCGTTCGTCGGCTGTGGAGGTTTTTTTTATTTCTAATCATCTTTAAGGAGGAAGGAGTGAGAAGATGTTTAAAACTATACGAGAAGATATTGATGTAGTGATGGACCGTGACCCTGCTGCACGAAGCACGCTTGAAGTGATTCTAACGTATTCTGGCCTGCATGCGATCTGGTTTCACCGTATAAGCCACCGCTTATGGAACAAAAAGTTTTATACGCTCGCACGAATGGTATCCCAATTTGGCCGCTGGATTACCGGAATTGAAATCCATCCAGGAGCAAAAATCGGCAAAGGACTGTTCATTGACCACGGCATGGGCGTAGTCATCGGTGAAACGTGCGAGATTGGCGATGATGTAACCTTGTATCAAGGTGTGACATTAGGTGGTACCGGCAAAGAAAAAGGAAAGCGCCATCCGACAATCGGCAATAATGTTCTGATTGCCTCTGGAGCAAAAGTGCTTGGCTCGATGAAGATTGGGGACAATTCCAAAATTGGAGCCGGATCGGTTGTGCTGCAGGAAGTACCGCCAAACTCGACTGTAGTCGGCATTCCTGGTCGGATTAAAATACAGGACGGCGTAAAAGTGGAACAGGACCTCGATCAGGTCAATCTTCCTGATCCGATTGGGGAAGTCATGCGCTCGATGCAGCGGGAGATTGATATACTGCGGGAAGAAGTAAAACAGTTGAAGAGGAGTCGACCATCCGATGAGTACAATTAAGATATACAATACGTTAACGAGGAAGAAGGAAGAGTTTATTCCGCTTGAGGCGGGTAAAGTGAAGATGTATGTATGCGGACCAACCGTCTATAACTTTATCCATATTGGAAACGCCAGGCCGCCGATCACGTTCGATGTGGTACGCCGCTATCTCGAATACCGGGGATATGAGGTTACGTATGTCCAGAATTTTACGGATGTAGACGACAAAATCATCAAAAAAGCTGAAGAAACTGGCATGGCTGTTGAAGAGGTTGCCAAGAAATTCATTGCTTCCTTCGTGGAAGATGTGCGTGCATTAGGCGTAGCAGAAGCGAATGTACATCCGAAGGTAACAGAGCATATTCCAGAAATTATTGATTTTGTTGCAGGCTTGATTGAGAAGGGCCATGCTTATGCGGCTGATGGAGATGTGTATTTCCGTACGGCGTCCTTCTCCGAATACGGCAAGCTCTCCCACCAAAACATTGAAGAACTGCAGGCGGGCGCCCGCATTGAAGTCAATGATAAAAAGGAGAATCCGCTTGATTTTGTGCTTTGGAAAGGCGCAAAACCAGGTGAAATCTTCTGGGAAAGTCCGTGGGGAAAGGGGCGTCCCGGCTGGCATATTGAGTGCTCGGCGATGTCTCATAAGTATCTCGGCAGCACGTTTGATATTCATGGCGGCGGGCATGATCTGACGTTTCCGCATCACGAAAATGAAATTGCCCAGTCCGAGTGCCTGACAGGACATCCGATGGCGAAATACTGGATGCATAATGGGTATATCAATATTGAGAACGAAAAAATGTCCAAGTCGCTTGGGAATTTCATTTTGGTAAAAGATATTCGGGAGAAATATGCGCCGCGCATTGTGCGTTTCTTTATGCTGAGCGCCCACTACCGCAATCCGATTAACTTCAGCGATGAGCTATTGCAGCAGGCGGCTAATGGATTGAACCGGATTGATACGGCGGTGCGCAATCTAATACATCGGCTTGCTTCTGCGGTGGAGGAAGCGGCAGCGGAGGAAGAGAAGCAGCAGATCGAGAAATTCCGGGCGCAGTTTATCGAAGAAATGGATGACGACTTTAACACTGCCGATGCTATTACGGTATTATTTGATATCGTGCGGGAAGTTAATCAGATGATGGCAGGCGGTACGCTTAAAAAGGAATTGATACTGCTGTATCAGTCGTTATTCGCGGAGCTAGGCGAAGTGCTCGGTATCTCATTCGGTCAAGTGGAAGCGAAGGCTGAAGGGCCATCTGATGAAGAAATCAGCGGATTGGTAGAGGAGCGGACGCAGGCGCGTAAGGATAAGAATTTTGCTCGTGCTGATGAAATCCGCAATCAACTTCAAGAGCTTGGCATTATACTAGAGGATACGCCGCAGGGTGTACGTTGGCACCGGAAATGAGCCGGATAAGGGAGCGATTATGAAGCAGGATAAAGTAACAAGAGACCCAAGACAACTCAATGCGCTAACGCTTGCTTATATGGGCGATGCCGTGCTGGAGATTCGCGTGCGCCAGCATCTGATTGCGGCAGGGGAGGTTAAGCCAAACCTGCTGCAGCGCGCGTCTATTGGCTATGTTTCAGCCAAGGCCCAAGCAGATATTGTAATGGGGATTTGGGAGCGGCTAACTGAGGAAGAACAGGCTGTTCTCAAACGAGGCCGTAATGCCAAATCTGCTACCATGCCCAAAAATGCTCACGTCTCTGACTATCGGCTCAGCACAGGCTTTGAAGCGCTGCTTGGTTTTTTATATTTAACGGAGCAGACAGAACGCCTCGATGAAGTCCTATCCTATGCATTGGACTGGGTAGAGAATGGACAAGGAAACGAATGAATAAGAAGGAGTCAGCTATGAGTGAATATATTGTTGGTAAAAACCCTGTTCTAGAGGCACTACGCTCAGGACGCTCAATAAACAAAATCTGGATTGCCGAAGGTTCGCAAAAAGGAGTTACCGGACAGGTTATGGCGCTGGCAAAAGAAGCGGGAGTCACTGTCCAGATCGTGCCTCGTAAGAAACTTGATCAGGCGGCAGAAGGAGAGAGTCACCAAGGGGTTCTTGCCTATATTGCCGCATATGACTACGTGGAGATAGACGACATCCTTGCTAAGGCGGAGGCTTTAGGAGAGGCTCCTTTCCTTGTCATCTTAGATGAGATTGAGGACCCGCATAATCTCGGCTCGATCCTGCGTACCGGTGATGCGGCAGGTGTGCATGGTGTAATTATCCCAAAACGCCGTTCGGCTGGCCTGACCTCCACGGTGGCTAAAGCGTCAGCGGGAGCGATTGAGTACGTGCCGGTAGCGCGTGTTACAAATCTGGCTCGTACGATTGATGACTTGAAGGAGCGCAATATCTGGGTTGTCGGCACCGATGCTTCTGGGACGGAAGAGTTCCGGGAAGCACGTCTTGACATGGGGATTGCTCTTGTTATTGGAAGTGAAGGCAAAGGGATGAGCCGCTTAATTCGTGAGAAGTGTGATTTTACGGTTAAGCTTCCTATGGTTGGCCGTGTTACGTCGTTGAATGCATCTGTAGCCGGAGCCTTATTGATGTATGAGGTATATCGTCAGCGCCATCCGTTAACCAGATAGGGATGAAAGCCATATGGAAGAGATATTGATTGTAGATGGCTATAATGTCATCGGAGACTGGAAGAGATTGAAAGAAAAAAAGAAAATCAGTCTCGAAGAAGCTCGTGACGATTTGCTTAGCTGGTTGGCAGAATATCAAGGGTTCACCGGAATGCGTGTCATCGTTGTATTCGATGCACATAATGTAAAAGGCAAAGGTAAAAAGGTGCGCGAATATCGTCTTGATATTCGCTACACCAAAGAGAAAGAAACGGCAGATGAATGCATTGAGCGGCTTGTATTTGAGCTGTCTCACCGCCACCGCCAGATTTATGTAGCCACTTCAGATTATACGGAGCAGCGGGTTACGTTTGGGTATGGTGCTTTACGTAAGTCGGCGCGCGAACTTTGGAACGAGATGCAAAAAGTAAACCGTGACATTGATGAGAAGGTACAGGAGACAAAACAAAAACCGAAAGGTCGCGGCATTGAACTCAGTGATGAAATTAAAAAAAAATTCGAAAAGTGGCGTCGCGGAGTCGAATGAGTTTATTGACGGTGAAAGGTTACATAATATATAATGTCTTTATCTGATGCATAATGGCAGGTCGGAGGGATGATGTTTGGCAGCAGACCATACCCGCTATGAAGCTCTATACGATGAGGATATCGTAGAACTTGTACGGTTAGGTGATAGTGACGCGTTGGAGTACTTAATCAATAAGTATAAGAATTTTGTGCGTGCCAAAGCCCGTTCCTATTTTTTAATCGGTGCTGACCGCGAAGATATTGTGCAGGAAGGTATGATTGGGCTGTACAAGTCAATTCGGGACTTTAAAGGGGATAAGCTTGCCTCTTTTAAGGCATTTGCCGAATTGTGTATTACGCGTCAGATTATTACCGCAATTAAGACAGCGACCCGGCAAAAGCATATTCCTCTTAATTCGTATGTCTCGCTGGACAAGCCCATTTACGATGAAGATTCGGATCGTACTTTGCTGGACATTATCTGCGGTACAAGAGTAACGGACCCAGAAGAGTTGATTATTAATCAGGAAGAGTATGATGATATCGAGGATAAGATCAGCGAGATTTTGAGTGATTTGGAGCAGCAGGTTTTACTTTTGTATCTGGACGGCCGTTCCTATCAAGAGATTGCGGTGGATTTAAGCCGCCACGTTAAATCAATTGATAACGCTCTCCAGCGAGTGAAGCGTAAGCTTGAGAAGTATTTAGAGGTACGTGAAGTGTCGCAAGTATAAATACGCAATATCAACTATAACAGGACATGTGTCCTGTTTTTTTTTATGCAAATACACATAAATATTCAGAAAAATTTCACATTGTGATATATACAAGTCTTTTAGCATGGTATAATAGATATAATTTCCTTTTTGGAGGAGAGGGGGAACGATATGGGAGCGAAAAGTCTAAAAGCCAAATTGTTGTTAGTTATTATTCCGATTATCGTGATAGCGCTTTCTTTTGTGGCGTGGCTCAACCATCATAAGGCAAAAGAGTTTCTAGAAAGCAATTTTAAGGAAAGAGCATTCATCCAGCTTGAGCTATTGAACAGCAAGGTCAATGATTGGCTCGGACAGCAGAAGGACCGTGTCACTAATATGGCCTCTAGTATGGACATACGTGGAATGAATGCGCATACACAGCTTGCTTATCTTGAGTCGAAGCTTAAAGAATATAACGAGTACGAGATGTTTTTTATTGCCGACCCATCAGGTAAAGCATTCACCACAGAAGGTCAGGAAGTCGATGTAGGCAACCGTGACTATTTCAAAAAGGTAACCAGCGGACAGCCGTATGCGATTTCAGATCCGCTGATCTCTCGAGCATCCGGTAAGATGATTGTGGTAATCGCAAGTCCGATCTATGACCAGCATAATAAAGTAAGCGGCATGCTAGGAGCGACAGTGCCGATCGGTACAATGAATGAGATTGTTGGCACGCAAAAGATCGGACAGACGGGATATGCCTATATGGTTAAAAAGGATGGAATGGTCATCAGCTATCCTGATCAGAAGGAAATACTCAAGCTCAACGTTCTAAAATTGAACATTCCAACGCTTCAGGAAGGTATTGAAGAAGCTTTTACTGGCAAGACTGGATACAAGCGCTATACGTATAAAGGTGTTGACAAGTATGCATTTTTCTCCCAGGTACCTACTACGGGCTGGGTCGTTGCCATCACGGCTCCTGTAGAGGAAGCGTCAAGTCAACTAAATTATCTGGCGAAGCTTTCCTTTGTAACGGCTACTGTTGTTTTAGTATTTGCGGTTATCATTCTTGTTATCTTTTCTTCTCGCTTTGTCCGGCCGATTCGTCATCTCAGTGAGCTGACGGCAATGATTGCTGATGGAGATCTGACGGTAAAAACACCGAATCGAAGCAAAGATGAAGTGGGTGTGCTAAGCCACAATTTCAATCAAATGGTCGAAAGCGTGCATATGTTATTATTTGAAATCAAGGATGCATCACAAAAAATGCGCTCATCATCCGATGTTCTCACATTGGCCAGCAAGGAGACAACGCATTCAGCTGAACAGGTAGCGGTAACGATTAATGATCTTGCGGAAGGGGCCGGAGATATCGCCCATTCCATTCAATCTGCACACGTAGAGGTAACGCTCGTTAATGAAAGTTTGCAAAAGATCTCTGTCTATGCTGATGAGATGGCACATACATTTAAGGCAACTCAGGTATTGACGGAAGAAGGAGAACATGCCGTACGTGCGGCTGTTCTAAAAATGGAAGAGATTCAGAATATGGTAGATACGGCCTCTGAGGTAGTACAAAAGCTTGGAGAGCGCTCAGAGGAGATCGGTCAAATCGTCGGCCTCATCACGGGGATTGCTTCGCAGACGAACCTCCTTGCCCTCAACGCCAGTATTGAAGCGGCACGAGCAGGGGAGGCGGGACGAGGATTCGCTGTGGTGGCTGATGAAGTCCGTAAGCTTGCTGAGGAGACCGACAAAGCTGCAGGCGATATCTCACGCATCGTACAGGAGAACAAACGAGAGACACATGAAGCGATTGATTCCATTCAGCGGGGGCATGCCGTCATTGTAGAAGGACAAGAGATGGTGCATCATACTGGCGATTCCTTTGGTAAGATCCATGAGCATATCAGATTGGTAGGTGAGAAAAGCACTCACATTACTACTTCTATTAAAGTTGCTGAAGAGAACGCACGTAAAGTATCAAATGAAATGGAGCGCATCTCTGCCATTACAGAGGAAGCATCGGCAGGCTCGGAAGAAGTGGCGGCAGTCAGCGAGCAGCAGGCGGCAGCGGCTCAGCAGTTATCGAACGATGCGGCCACGATGGCTAGGCTGTCCGATCAGATGGAGAGCCTTGTATCACGGTTTAAAATGGAAAAGTAATGTCAAAATTTTTGTTTGACACCCATTTTCCACTATGATAAAGTATTTGAGGTAGCCGTGTGAAAGCACGGTTTTACTTGATGCAAAATTAACTATGAAAGGCTAGTACATAGCCAATAATGTGGGAGGTGTAACATCATGCGGGTAACTGTAACGTTAGCGTGCACCGAGTGCAAACAACGCAACTATACCACAACGAAAAACAAACGTAAGCAAACGGAACGCATCGAGATGAAGAAATATTGCAAGTTCTGCAATGATCATACTCTTCATCGTGAAACTCGTTAATCGCAGTATGGGAGTCCAAAAGTATGGGGGTGCGTTATGAGTTTCACTGATAAACTCAAACGCGGACCGGCCTTTGTAAAGGAAGCCTGGACCGAGCTGAAAAAAGTAACCTGGCCGACGCGTAAGGAATTATTTTCTTACACGACAGTCGTGCTGGTGACAGTAACGCTCATCGCGATCTTCTTTGCAGTAATTGATTTAGGTATTTCCCAGCTCCTTGAACTCATTTTGAAGACAGGGAAATAATGATGGGGGGGTAAGGACACCTGTTGGTCCTCGAATCATGGAAAAACACTGGTATGTAGTTCACACTTATTCAGGATACGAGAATAAGGTTAAGACAAACCTGGAGAAGCGCGTAGAGTCAATGGGAATGGAAGATAAAATCTTCCGTGTGCTCATTCCTACGGAAGAGGAGACCGAAGAGCGCGACGGCAAGAGAAAAGTCGTAACGAAAAAGGTTTTTCCGGGGTACGTGCTCGTCGAAATGGCAATGACCGACGATTCCTGGTATGTGGTTCGGAACACGCCCGGTGTAACTGGATTCGTTGGTTCTGCGGGTGCAGGATCGAAACCGACTCCTCTTCTTCCTGAAGAAGTAGCTTCCATTATGAAGCAAATGGGCATGGAAGAAACCGTGCAGCGTGTAGACTTTGAACTGAAAGAAATGGTGAAGGTCAAGGAAGGCCCGTTCGCCAACATGGTTGGTTCTGTTGAAGAGATCCAACTGGACAAGCGCAAGGTCAAAGTGTTGGTTGATATGTTTGGACGCGAAACGCCCGTTGAGTTGGATTTTACTCAAGTGGCGAAGTTATAGAGCTATCGTTTTTAGGAGGTGTACCACATGGCGAAAAAAGTTATTAAAATGGTTAAACTTCAAATCCCTGCAGGTAAAGCGAATCCGGCACCACCGGTTGGTCCGGCTCTTGGTCAAGCAGGTGTGAATATCATGGGATTCTGTAAAGAATTCAATGCTCGTACACAAGAGCAAGCAGGTCTGATTATTCCGGTTGAGATTACAGTGTTCGAAGACCGTTCGTTCACGTTCATCACGAAAACTCCTCCGGCTGCAGTTCTTCTGAAAAAAGCTGCTGGAATCGAATCTGGTTCTGCTGTACCGAACAAAACAAAAGTTGCGACTGTAAAACGCGATAAAGTTCGCGAAATCGCTGAAACAAAAATGCCTGATCTGAACGCTGCAGATGTTGAAGCTGCTATGCGTATGGTTGAAGGTACTGCCCGCAGCATGGGCATCACAATCGTTGACTAATTGGTTGGCTAATGGCTAACCCGACATGTTTCTACCGCAGGGTTGTGTAAGTACGGGATGACCGTCGACGCGCAGCCCTGTTTCGTGGGAGGCACAACCGTTAAAACCACAATTAAGGAGGAAATTAACGTGGCGAAAAAGGGTAAAAACTACTTAGAAGCTGCAAAGTTGATTGATCGCAGTGTTGCGTATGAAATCAACGAAGCTCTTGAACTTGTAAAAAAAGCTTCAAAAGCTAAATTCGATGAAACTGTAGAAGTAGCATTCCGCTTGGGCGTTGATCCGCGCAAAAACGATCAACAAATCCGTGGAGCTGTTGTACTTCCGCATGGTACTGGTAAAACACAACGTGTACTTGTATTCGCAAAAGGCGAAAAAGCAAAAGAAGCAGAAGCTGCAGGTGCAGATTATGTAGGTGACGACGAATTCGTTAACAAGATCCAACAAGGTTGGTTCGAGTTCGATGTTGTCGTTGCAACACCAGATATGATGGGTACTGTTGGTAAACTGGGTCGTGTTCTCGGACCGAAAGGCTTAATGCCGAACCCAAAAACAGGCACAGTAACATTCGAAGTTGAAAAAGCTGTTAAAGAAATCAAAGCAGGTAAAATCGAATACCGTACGGATAAAGCGGGTAACATCCACGCGCCAATCGGTAAAGTATCGTTCGATGTTGAGAAGCTTGCTGATAACTTGAACACGCTGATCGACACATTACAAAAAGCAAAGCCAGCTGCCGCTAAAGGTACGTACATGAAAAACATTACTGTAAGTTCCACAATGGGTCCTGGCGTAAAAATTGCTGTTTCCACAAAATAATTGCTTGACATCGATTCTTGTAATTGATAAGATAGCATTTGTTGATAAATGAATATGCCGTTACCGTAGACAGAAGGTGCTTGCCGTCCGGCAGCTTAATTTCCTTCCGAGGTGCTGAACGATATAAATGTATCTTAAGCCTTCGCATGTCTGCGGAGGCTTTTTTCATGAAGAAAAATCTCATGCTACAGGAGGTGCAAACATGTCCGTACGTGAAGAGAAAGTTCAAATCGTAAACGAAATTACTGAGAAATTTCAAAGCAGCAAAGGTGTAGTTGTAACTGACTACCGTGGACTGAACGTAGCGCAAGTAACTGAGTTGCGTAAAAAGTGCCGCGAAGCTGGCGTAGAATTCAAAGTGTACAAAAACACAATGACTCGCCGTGCAACTGCCGCAGCTGGTCTGAGTGACCTGGATGCTTCATTAACTGGCCCTACGGCTATCGCATTCAGTAATGAAGACGAGATTTCTGCAGCGAAAGTAATCTCTGATTTCGCGAAAACGAACGATGCTCTCGAAATTAAGGGCGGTGTAATGGAAGGCAAAGTGCTTTCTGTTGAAGAAGTTAAGGCTATTGCTAGCCTGCCGAACCGCGAAGGTCTACTCTCTATGCTTCTTAGCGTGCTTCAAGCACCTATTCGCAACTTCGCGCTTGCTGTTAAAGCTGTCGGTGAACAAAAAGAAGGCCAAGAGGCTTAATCTTATAATCTGTTAGGAGGATCACACAATGAGTAAAGAGCAAATCATTGAAGCGATTAAAGAAATGTCCGTTCTTGAACTGAACGATCTTGTAAAAGCAATTGAAGAAGAATTCGGCGTAACTGCAGCTGCTCCAGTAGCAGTTATGGGTGGCGCTGGCGGCGGCGCAGCTGAAGCTGAGCAAACTGAATTCACAGTTGTTCTGTCTTCTGCTGGTGCTTCTAAAATCAACGTTATCAAAGTTGTTCGCGAAATCACTGGCCTTGGCTTGAAAGAAGCAAAAGCTATGGTTGACGGCGCTCCTGCAAACGTTAAAGAAGGAATTGCTAAAGACGAAGCTGAACAAATTAAAGCTAAGCTTGAAGAAGCTGGCGCATCTGTTGAAGTTAAGTAATTTCTTTGACGGTCTCATAAAGCCCGGCGTATCAATACGCCGGGCTTTATTATAGAATAAATCTAGCATTGAGGTGACGCGGATGGAGCATTACTATACGAATCAACCTGGAGCCGACAGCAAAGAACAGAGTTTTACGTTCGAATTGCGGGGGAGAGAGTTTCGTTTTATTACCGATCGCGGCGTCTTTTCAAAAAATCGCATTGATTTCGGCAGTGTTCTTTTAATTGAGACAATGGAAATCAAAGACGGAATGAACGTTCTCGATGTGGGCTGCGGGTATGGTCCGATTGGAATGGCCGCCGCATCGCTTACTCCGTCCGGCAACGTGCTCATGCTGGATGTAAATGAAAGAGCTGTCTTGCTTGCGAACCGCAATCTTGCATTGAACGGATTTGCTAATGCGCAGGCGATCATCAGCGATCAATTCTCCGCCGTTCCTTCAAACAGACAATTCGACGTGATTCTAACCAATCCGCCGATCCGCGCTGGGAAGCACGTTGTGCATGGAATTTTTGAGCGTGCACACGACCATTTGGTTCCGGGTGGGAGCCTCTGGATAGTGATTCAAAAAAAGCAGGGAGCGCCCTCTGCGCTCGCAAAACTGCAGGAACTATACTCTGAAGTACATGAAGCCGCAAAAAAGAAAGGGTACTCCATCTTTCAGGCAACAAAATAGTAAGTTGACATTGTATTTTGAATGTGATATCGTTATTTAATGCCACTGATTATGTGAACGAGTAAGTGGAAATTGCATAAAATGTCAACCTTTTTTTTGTCTAAAAGAAAGGAAGGTTATGAAGTAAGTATGAGAATATTATGCCTGGGCAATACTGGGATAATATTAGCATTCGGTTCTTCAAATTAATACTAAAGTCTTCTCTACATATTATAGGGAGACTTTGTTCTTTTTTGTGCAAAAACTCGGTTTGAGAGGTGAATAAGTTGGCAGGTCATCTAATTCAGTGTGGACGTCATCGCCAGCGTCGCAGCTACGCGAGAATTAAAGAGGTAATGGAATTACCTAATCTGATTGAAATCCAGCAGCAGTCATATCAATGGTTCCTAGACGAAGGCCTTCGTGAGATGTTCCATGATATCTCTCCAATCCAGGATTTCACAGGCAATCTTGTTCTAGAGTTTATTGACTATAGTTTAGGGGAACCTAAATATTCTGTCGATGAATCAAAAGAACGGGATGTAACGTATGCTGCACCGCTGCGTGTGAAAGTTCGTCTCATCAACAAAGAAACGGGAGAAGTCAAAGAACAAGAAGTATTTATGGGTGATTTCCCGCTTATGACAGAGACGGGGACTTTCATTATCAATGGAGCTGAGAGGGTTATTGTCAGTCAGCTTGTTCGTTCTCCTAGCGTTTATTTCAGCACAAAAGTAGATAAGAATGGTAAGCAGGCTTATGCTGCAACCGTAATTCCGAACCGAGGCGCATGGCTTGAACTCGAAACCGACGCGAAGGATATTATCTACGTTCGCATCGACCGTACGAGGAAGATCCCGGTTACGGTTCTTTTGCGTGCATTAGGATTCGGTACTGACGTAGAGATTCTGAACCTGCTTGGAGAAGACGAGTATATCAAGAATACGTTGGAGAAGGATAATACTGATTCAACGGAAAAAGCGCTTATCGAAATCTATGAAAGACTGCGTCCAGGCGAGCCGCCGACTGTCGAAAATGCGAAAAGTTTGTTAATTTCTCGTTTCTTCGATCCGAAACGCTATGATCTGGCAAACGTAGGTCGCTATAAAATCAATAAAAAGCTTCACATTAAAAATAGATTATACAATCAGCGTCTTGCTGAAACACTAATTGATACAAATACAGGAGAAATCATTGCTGAAGCTGGTCAGATGATTGATCGTCGTCTGCTTGACCGCATTCTCCCATATCTTGAGGACAACGTTGGTTTTGTAAACGTACGGCCTCGTGGTGGCGTATTAGAAGATGAGATTCGTCTGCAATCTATTAATATCTTCTCGCCGACCGAAGATGGAAAAGTTATTAAAGTAACAGCTAACGGATTGATTGATAAGAAGGTTAAACATATCACTCCAGCTGATATTATCGCTTCTATTAACTATTTCATTAATCTACTGCATGGCATTGGAACGACGGATGATATTGACCATCTGGGTAATCGTCGTCTGCGTTCTGTTGGGGAACTGCTGCAGAATCAGTTCCGTATTGGTCTATCCCGTATGGAGCGTGTTGTGCGCGAACGTATGTCCATCCAGGACGCGAATGCGATTACGCCGCAGGCATTGATCAATATTCGTCCGGTAATTGCGGCGATTAAGGAGTTTTTTGGAAGCTCTCAGTTATCGCAATTTATGGATCAGACGAATCCGCTGGCTGAACTGACACATAAGCGTCGTCTGTCCGCGCTTGGACCGGGTGGTTTAACCCGTGAACGTGCAGGTTTTGAAGTGCGTGACGTTCACCACTCTCACTACGGTCGTATGTGTCCGATTGAGACGCCGGAAGGTCCGAATATCGGTCTGATTAACTCTCTGTCATCTTATGCACGCATTAATGAATACGGCTTTATTGAGACGCCGCGTCGTAAAATTGATCCAGAAACGAACCGCGTAACGATGATTATCGAATATCTGACTGCGGATGAGGAAGACGTATTCAACATCGCTCAGGCGAATGCTCCGCTGACGGAGGAAGGCCACTTTGTGAACGAGATGGTAATCTGCCGTCGTAAGGGTGAGATCATTACCGTTCCGCGCGATAAAGTCGACTATATGGACGTATCGCCGAAACAGGTTGTATCTGTTGCGACAGCAATGATTCCATTCCTGGAGAATGACGATGCTAACCGTGCCCTTATGGGTGCGAACATGCAGCGTCAAGCCGTGCCTTTGCTTGTGCCGGAAGCACCGTTTATCGGTACAGGTATGGAGCATAAAGCAGCGAAAGACTCCGGGGTAGCGACTGTTGTGCGCCATCCGGGTGTTGTAGAGCGTGTAACTGCCCGTGAAATCTGGGTACGCCGTCAAGAAGAGATCGACGGACGTACGATTATGGGCGATATTGACAAATATAAAATGCACAAGTTCGAACGTTCTAACCAGGGAACATGCATTAATCAGCGTCCGATTATCAAACGGGGCGAAGTAGTGAAAGCCGGCGACATTATTGCTGACGGCCCTTCAACGGAAAAAGGCGAATTGGCTCTTGGTCGCAATGTTGTCGTTGCGTTCATGACGTGGGAAGGTTACAACTACGAGGATGCCATCCTGTTAAGCGAAAAACTTGTAAAAGAAGATGTATATACATCAATTCACATTGAAGAATATGAATCCGAAGCTCGTGATACGAAGCTTGGCCCTGAAGAGATTACGCGTGATATTCCTAATGTCGGGGAAGATGCACTGCGCAATCTTGATGAGCGCGGAATCATTCGGATCGGTGCTGAGATTAAAGACGGCGATATCCTGGTAGGAAAAGTGACACCGAAGGGTGTGACGGAACTAACAGCAGAAGAGCGTCTTTTGCACGCCATTTTCGGTGAGAAAGCACGTGAAGTTCGTGATACATCCCTGCGTGTACCGCATGGCGGCTCCGGCATCGTCGTTGACGTTAAAGTCTTCACTCGTGAGAACGGAGACGAATTACCACCGGGTGTAAACCAACTTGTGCGCGTATATATCGCACAAAAACGGAAAATCTCTGTTGGGGATAAGATGGCCGGTCGTCATGGTAATAAAGGGGTTATTGCCCGTATTCTTCCAGAGGAGGATATGCCGTTCCTGCCGGATGGCACGCCTGTACAGGTTGTGCTTAATCCGCTTGGTGTACCGTCTCGGATGAACATCGGTCAGGCGCTTGAAGTGCATTTAGGTATGGCTGCCAAAATGCTCGGCATTCACATTGCTACTCCTGTATTTGATGGAGCGACAGAAGACGATGTATTCGATACTCTCGAAGAAGCAGGGATGAGCCGCACAGGTAAAACCCGCCTATTTGATGGACGTACTGGAGAGCCGTTTGACCGTACAGTAACTGTAGGCGTCATGTACATGATTAAACTTGCGCATATGGTTGATGACAAAATCCATGCCCGTTCTACTGGGCCATACTCTCTCGTTACTCAGCAGCCTCTCGGCGGTAAAGCCCAGTTCGGCGGCCAGCGTTTCGGGGAGATGGAGGTATGGGCGCTTGAAGCATACGGTGCTGCTTATACGCTCCAAGAGATTCTTACCGTCAAATCGGATGACGTCGTAGGTCGTGTGAAGACATACGAGTCCATTGTTAAAGGAGAAAATGTACCAGAACCTGGTGTACCGGAATCCTTTAAAGTATTGATTAAAGAGCTGCAAAGTTTAGGTATGGATGTAAAAATACTCTCTGAAGACGAGCAGGAAATCGAGATGCGGGATACGGATGAAGATGATGATACGTCTGGAGAGAAGCTGCACTTAAACATCAGCGGTACCGAAGAGTAAAGGATGAAACCGGGAAGTAATGGGAGGTATGCGCCTTGTTAGATGTAAATAATTTTGAGTATATGAAAATCGGCCTCGCATCACCCGATAAGATTCGTTCCTGGTCTTATGGTGAGGTCAAAAAACCGGAAACCATTAACTACCGGACATTAAAACCCGAAAAAGAAGGCTTGTTTTGCGAGAAAATTTTCGGACCGCAGAAGGACTGGGAATGTCACTGCGGGAAGTACAAGCGTGTTCGCTATAAAGGCGTAGTCTGCGATCGCTGCGGTGTTGAAGTAACCCGCGCGAAAGTACGCCGGGAGCGCATGGGGCATATTGAACTGGCTGCCCCAGTCTCTCACATCTGGTATTTCAAAGGCATTCCGAGCCGTATGGGGCTTGTGCTTGATATGTCCCCACGTTCTCTAGAAGAGGTTATCTACTTTGCATCGTATGTAGTTGTTGATCCGGGCGAGACACCGCTTGAGAAAAAACAACTCTTGTCTGAGAAGGAATACCGCAATTATCGTGATAAGTACGGTGCTTCCTTCACTGCTGCTATGGGTGCAGAGGCGATTAAGCGTCTGCTTGCAGAAATCGATCTCGATAAAGAAGTAGATTACTTAAAAGAAGAATTAAAGTCTGCACAAGGCCAGCGCCGCAACCGTGTAATTAAGCGGCTCGAAGTTCTTGAGGCATTCCGTAATTCCGGCAACAATCCGGATTGGATGGTGCTTGATGTCCTGCCGGTGATTCCGCCGGAACTTCGTCCGATGGTACAGCTTGACGGTGGACGCTTTGCAACGTCTGACTTAAACGACCTGTATCGCCGGGTAATCAACCGGAACAACCGTCTGAAGCGTCTGCTTGATCTTGGCGCGCCAGATATTATCGTGCAGAATGAAAAACGCATGCTGCAGGAAGCGGTAGACGCGCTGATCGATAACGGTCGTCGTGGGCGTCCGGTAACAGGTCCAGGTAACCGTCCTCTGAAATCTCTTAGCCATATGCTTAAGGGTAAGCAAGGACGTTTCCGTCAGAACCTGCTTGGTAAGCGTGTTGACTACTCTGGTCGTTCCGTTATCGTGGTAGGTCCGCATCTGAAAATGTATCAGTGCGGTCTTCCAAAAGAAATGGCGCTGGAGTTGTTCAAGCCGTTTGTAATGAAAGAACTAGTCAGCAAAGGGCTGGCTCATAATATTAAATCCGCCAAGCGTAAAGTTGAGCGGGTGCATCCGGAAGTATGGGATGTTCTTGAGGATGTCATTAAAGAACACCCAGTGCTCCTCAATCGTGCGCCTACGCTCCATAGATTGGGTATTCAGGCATTTGAGCCGACGCTTGTTGAGGGTCGTGCAATTCGTCTGCATCCGCTCGTATGTACGGCATATAATGCTGACTTCGACGGTGACCAGATGGCTGTACACGTTCCGCTATCTGCAGAAGCACAGGCAGAGGCCCGTATTCTTATGCTAGCGGCGCAGAATATTCTCAACCCGAAAGACGGTAAGCCGGTTGTTACACCGTCTCAGGATATGGTTCTTGGTACGTATTACCTGACTATGGAGAATAAAGAAGCAAAAGGAGAAGGCCATATCTTCTCTAACACAAATCAGGCAATCGCAGCTTACGCAAGCGGTCATATTTCTCTACATGCCCGTATTGCAGTGCCACCGAAGAGCCTGAACAAAACATCCTTTACACCGGAGCAGCGTGAAGCTCCATTGATGGTAACAACGGTTGGTAAGCTCATCTTTAACGAGATCTTCCCGTCAGAACTGCCGTATATCAATGAGCCGACCAAAGCGAACCTGCAGAAGAATGTCCCTGATACGTTCTTTATCTTTGATAAGGGTGTAAACGTAAAGGAATTCCTAGAAAGTGTTCCTGAGCAAGAAGCGGTGAAAAAGGGATACTTGGGTACGATCATCTCTGAATGCTTCCGCCGCTTCGGAACAACAGAAACATCGGTAATTCTTGATAAGATCAAGGCGAATGGCTTTAAGTACTCTACGCAAGCCGGTATTACGGTTGCGGTTGCTGATATTCAAACTCCGCATGAGAAGCAAGAAATTCTTGCGGGTGCTGAGGAGCAGGTACAAAAGGTTATGCAGCAGTACCGTCGTGGTCTGATTACAGAAAACGAGCGGTATGACCGGGTTATCAGCATCTGGAGCAAAGCGAAAGATGATGTAACGAAGGTTCTGATGGCTTCTCTTGATAAATTTAATGCCATTAACATGATGGCGACATCCGGTGCTCGTGGTAACGTATCACAGATTACCCAGCTTGCAGGGATGCGTGGTCTGATGGCGAATCCGTCCGGACGTATTATCGAGCTTCCAATCAAGTCGAACTTCCGTGAAGGTCTGACGGTATTGGAATACTTTATCTCTACACACGGCGCCCGGAAAGGTCTGGCTGATACCGCACTGCGTACCGCCGACTCAGGGTATCTGACCCGCCGCCTTGTAGACGTTGCACAGGATGTTATCGTACGTGAAGATGATTGTGGTACGGATAAAGGTGTTAAGGCCGGTGCACTTCGTGACGGTAAGGAAATTATTGAAGAGTTGTATGACCGTATTGCGGGACGCTATTCGTTCCAGACTGTACGTCATCCGGAGACAGGCGAAATCATCGTAGGCCGCAATGAGCTGATTGATGAGGATATTGCTGATGAGATTATGGCAGCAGGTATTACAGAGGTAAATATCCGTTCTGTTATTGGCTGTCGTACACAGCATGGCGTATGTAAAAAATGCTATGGCCGCAACCTGGCAACAGGTAAAAAGGTTGATATCGGTGAAGCGGTTGGTATTATCGCTGCACAATCCATCGGGGAACCGGGTACACAGCTGACGATGCGTACATTCCATACCGGTGGGGTTGCCGGAGACGATATCACGCAGGGTCTTCCGCGTATTCAGGAGCTGTTTGAAGCTCGGAATCCAAAAGGTCAGGCAATCATTACCGAAATCGAAGGTGAAGTCGTCGATATTCGCGAGGGTAAAGACCGTCGTGAGGTTGAGGTCCGTGGGGAAACGGAGAATAAGGTGTATCAAATCCCTTATGGCTCCCGCTTAAAAGTATCCGTGGGCAGCAAAATCGATATTGGTGAAGAGCTGACGGAAGGCTCCATCGATCCGAAAGAAATGCTCAAGATTCGTGGTATGCGCGGCGTTCAATACTATATCCTGCAAGAGGTACAGAAAGTATACCGGATGCAGGGGGTAGAAATTAACGACAAGCACGTAGAGGTTATGATCCGCCAGATGCTGCGCAAAGTTCGTGTAGTTGACAGCGGCGATACCGATCTACTGCCAGGCGCGTATGTAGAAATTCATGAATTTGAGGAAGCGAACAAGAAAGTACTGTGGGATGGCAAGCAGCCTGCTGTGGCACGTCCGGTATTACTTGGTATTACAAAAGCATCTCTTGAGACAGATTCCTTCTTGTCTGCCGCTTCGTTCCAGGAGACGACACGTGTACTGACGGATGCAGCAATTAAAGGCAAAGTCGACCGCTTGTTAGGTCTGAAGGAAAATGTTATTATAGGTAAGCTGGTGCCTGCAGGTACAGGTATGAACAGATACCGCAACATCTCCTTGCAGCATGATTTGATGCCTGCTGAATCAGCGGTTGATGCGGTATTGTCAGAAGATCAACTTGAAGACGTTATGCTTGAAAAATAAATTAAACCAAATTATTGACATGGCTTAACGCAAGTGATATGATGTTTGAGTGTGCCTAATACTGCTTTGGAGGATATGAAAATGTCTTATGAAAAAGTGGAAAAGGCCAGAGCAACTGTGATCGGTGTAAAGCAGACCATGCGTGCGATTGAATCCGGCCAACTAGCTGAAGTCATCGTCGCTAAAGATGCAGACAACCGATTAACCGGCAAGGTTACTTCACTATGCCAAGATAAAGGTCTGCCTGTTCACTATGTTGATTCGATGCGCCGACTCGGCAAGGCATGCGGGATTGATGTAGGAGCTGCAGTGGTGGGTTTGAAAGTATAATACACGAATTAACTTACGTTTTTGCGTATTCTCGGGATGCATCTTTATGATGTGTTCCGAGAGCAAAAACTTTTCGTTTGCCTGCTGATGAACCACCAGGACCTGTGGTCTTAAATTGACGTGTAATATTGGAAGGAGGTGCGACGCATGCCAACAATTAACCAGCTCGTACGCAAAGGTCGCGAAAAGAAAGTTTACAAATCCAAGTCTCCAGCTCTCGGAAAAGGCTACAACAGCATGAAGAAAGAGCTTACGAACACGAACTCCCCGCAAAAGCGTGGTGTATGTACTCGTGTTGGTACGATGACTCCGAAAAAACCGAACTCCGCTTTGCGTAAATATGCTCGTGTACGTTTAACAAACGGCATCGAGGTTACTGCATATATTCCGGGTATCGGTCACAACCTGCAAGAACACAGTGTTGTTCTGATCCGCGGTGGTCGTGTGAAGGACTTACCAGGTGTACGCTACAAAATCGTACGTGGTGCCCTGGATACAGCGGGTGTACAAAACCGCAACCAGTCCCGTTCTAAATACGGTACTAAACGTCCGAAAGCGCCTAAAGCTTAATTTGCTTTAAGCGATGTAAGACATACGTAAAAACTTAAAGGCAAAGGAGGGGAAACGAATGCCACGTAAAGGCCCAGTACCTCGTCGTGATGTATTACCTGACCCGATTTATAATAGCAAATTAGTAACTCGCTTGATCAATCGTATGATGATTGATGGTAAGCGCGGAGTTTCTCAGCGCATCCTGTATGATGCTTTCAATCTTGTTCAACAACGCACTGGCCGTGAAGCTATGGAAGTGTTTGAAGAAGCAATGAAAAACATCATGCCAGTTCTTGAAGTACGCGCTCGTCGCGTAGGTGGTGCAAACTACCAAGTTCCGGTTGAAGTTCGTCCGGAGCGCCGTACTACACTAGGACTTCGTTGGTTGGTAGAATACTCCCGCAAACGCGGTGAGAAAACAATGGAAGAGCGCCTCGCAGGCGAAATCCTTGATGCAGCCAACAGCACTGGTGCAGCTGTTAAGAAACGTGAAGACACGCACAAAATGGCGGAAGCAAACAAAGCATTTGCTCACTACCGCTGGTAGAATACAAAGCGGATTTTTTGTCCGCTTTGCTTTGCCAAATCTCTAATATGAGAAAGGGGCTAGTACTTGCATGGGACGCGAATTCCCCTTAGCCAAGACTCGTAATATCGGTATCATGGCTCACATCGATGCCGGTAAAACGACGACAACTGAGCGCATTTTGTTCTACACAGGCCGTGTTCATAAAATTGGTGAAACACACGAAGGTGCTTCCCAAATGGACTGGATGGAGCAAGAACAAGAGCGCGGTATCACAATTACATCCGCTGCAACAACGGCTCAATGGAAAGGCCACCGTGTTAACATCATCGACACACCGGGACACGTAGACTTCACAGTTGAAGTAGAACGTTCCCTGCGCGTTCTTGATGGTGCGGTAGGTGTTCTGGATGCACAATCCGGCGTAGAGCCACAAACGGAAACTGTATGGCGTCAAGCTACAACATACGGTGTACCTCGTATCGTGTTCATTAATAAAATGGACAAACTGGGTGCTGATTTCTTGTATTCTGTACGTACGCTTCATGAACGTTTGCAAGCAAATGCTCATCCGATCCAACTTCCGATCGGTGCAGAAGATAACTTCCGCGGCATCATTGATCTCGTTGAGAAGAAAACGTACATCTATACAAACGATCTTGGAACAGACATTGAGATTACAGAAGGCTTCCCTGCTGAATTTGCAGAGCAAGCTGAAGAACTTCGCGGTCAGCTGATCGAAGCGGTTGCTGATTTTGATGAAGAACTGATGATGAAGTACCTCGATGGCGAAGAAGTAACAATCGAAGAACTGAAAGCTGCAATTCGCAAAGCGACAATCAGCGTTAAGTTCTACCCTGTTACTTGTGGTTCCGCATTTAAAAACAAAGGTGTTCAGCCTATGCTGGATGCTGTTATCGATTATCTGCCGGCACCTGTTGACGTACCTGCAATCAAAGGTACGCTTCCAGATAGCGATGAGCAAGTAACGCGTGAGTCTAGTGATGAAGGTCCTTTCTCCGCGCTTGCATTCAAAATCATGACTGATCCTTATGTAGGGAAACTGACGTTCTTCCGTGTATACTCAGGTACGCTTGATTCCGGTTCTTACGTGCTGAACTCTACTAAAGGTAAGCGTGAGCGTATCGGCCGTATCCTGCAAATGCATGCGAACTCCCGTGAAGAGATCAAAACGGTTTATTCCGGTGATATCGCTGCTGGCGTAGGTTTGAAAGATACAACCACAGGGGATACTCTCTGCGATGAGAAAAACCCTGTAATCCTTGAGTCTATGGAGTTCCCTGAGCCGGTTATCCGTATTGCTATCGAGCCAAAAACAAAAGCCGACCAAGACAAAATGGGTATGGCGCTTGCAAAATTGGCCGATGAGGATCCGACATTCAAAACATATACTGATGAAGAAACAGGACAAACGATCATCGCTGGTATGGGTGAGCTTCACCTTGACATCATCGTTGACCGTATGCGCCGTGAATTCAAAGTAGAAGCCAATGTTGGTGCGCCACAGGTTGCATTTAAAGAATCCTTCCGCCAGCCGGCGAAAGTTGAATCTAAATATGCAAAACAATCCGGTGGTAAAGGTCAATACGGTCACGTTGTGGTTGAATTTGAACCAGGCGAACCGGGTACTGGCTACATCTTCGAAAACAAAATTGTCGGTGGTGCGGTTCCTCGTGAATACATCCCTGCCGTTCAAGCTGGTATCGAAGAAGCTATGGCAAACGGCGTTCTTGCAGGATATCCAATCCTTGACTTGAAAGCACGTCTTGTTCATGGTAGCTACCATGAGGTTGACTCTTCTGAGATGGCGTTTAAAATCGCCGCTTCTATGGCTTTGAAAGAAGCTGGTAAGAAGGCTAACCCTGCTATCCTTGAACCAATGATGAAAGTAGAAGTAACTGTACCGGAAGAATACATGGGCGACATCATGGGTGATATCAACTCTCGTCGTGGACGTATCGAAGGTATGGAAGCTCGCGGTAACGCACAAGTGGTTCGTGGATTCGTACCTCTTTCCGAAATGTTCGGTTATGCAACAAACCTGCGTTCCCGTACACAAGGACGCGGTACGTACTCTATGCACTTCGATCATTATGAAGAAGTACCGAAGAGCATTGCTGAAGAGATCATTAAAAAAGCTAAAGGTCTGTAATTTTTCAGCAAAACCCCTTTATTGTAATTAAAGAAAGGTTTACAATGTGTAAGGGGTACATAGCCTCGCGCATTTCAACCTTTCTTTATAAATACTTAACTTCTTAAAACCTTTAATTAAGGAGGCTTTTTTCCACATGGCTAAAGCTAAATTTGAGCGGAATAAACCGCACGTAAACATTGGTACAATTGGTCACGTTGACCACGGTAAAACAACTCTGACTGCTGCAATCACTACAGTTCTTTCTCAAACTGGTGGCGCAACGGCTATGGACTACGGTTCAATCGATGCGGCTCCTGAAGAGCGTGAGCGCGGTATCACAATCTCTACTGCACACGTTGAGTACGAAACTGAAAACCGTCACTATGCACACGTTGACTGCCCAGGACATGCTGACTACGTTAAAAACATGATCACTGGTGCTGCCCAAATGGACGGCGCGATCCTGGTAGTATCTGCTGCTGACGGCCCAATGCCACAAACTCGTGAGCACATCCTTCTGTCTCGCCAAGTAGGCGTTCCTTACATCGTTGTATTCATGAACAAATGTGACATGGTTGACGATGAAGAATTGCTTGAACTGGTTGAAATGGAAATTCGTGACCTTCTTTCTGAGTACGAATTCCCTGGCGATGACATCCCAGTTGTTAAAGGTTCTGCTAAAGAAGCTCTTGACAATCCAACTGGTGAGTGGGCTGAGCGTATTCTTGAGCTTATGGCTGCTGTTGATGACTACATCCCAACTCCAGAGCGTGCTGTTGACCAACCGTTCTTGATGCCTGTTGAGGACGTATTCTCTATCACTGGCCGTGGTACTGTTGCTACTGGTCGTGTAGAGCGCGGTATCGTTAAAGTTGGTGACCAAGTTGAAATCCTTGGTCTGACTGAAGAACCAAAAACTACAACTGTAACAGGTGTAGAAATGTTCCGTAAGCTTCTTGACCAAGCTCAAGCTGGTGACAACATTGGTGCGCTTCTGCGTGGTGTTGACCGTACAGATATCGAGCGTGGACAAGTACTTGCTAAGCCAGGTTCTGTAAAGCCACACACTACTTTCACAGCTCAAATCTATGTTCTTTCTAAAGAAGAGGGTGGACGTCACACTCCATTCTTCGCTAACTACCGTCCTCAGTTTTACTTCCGTACAACTGACGTAACTGGTATCATCAAACTTCCAGAAGGCACTGAAATGGTTATGCCTGGCGATAACGTTGAGATCACTGTTGAACTCATCAGCTCTATCGCTATGGAAGAAGGTACTCGCTTCGCTATCCGCGAAGGTGGACGTACTGTAGGCGCCGGTGCGGTTGCTACTATCATTAAGTAATTTCTGCACATTGTGCATCTAAAAGGACTCGGTCTTCGGACCGGGTCTTTTTTGTGGCATAAGATACAAAACCCCCCTCTCGCTATTTTAGCAAGAGGGGGGTTTATGCTTATACTTTACGCTGTTTTGTAGGAGAGACTGTACTGCTTTGATTTGTTCGTGTCCGACTGACTAGGTGTTCTACATTTTGTTTATAATTCTCTCGTGAGATACTTAGGATAATCCCGATGCTAATCATGTTTAGCAGCAGTGAGGAACCGCCATAGCTGATAAAAGGCAGTGGAACACCTGTAATCGGAATCAGCCCAGTAACACCACCAATGTTAATGAACGCCTGAATAAAAATCATGCTGACAACGCCAACGCCGACAAGCGTAGCGAACGTATCCTTTACACGCAGTGTAATAATAAGGACGCGCCATAAGAAGAGCAGATAGACGAGCATGAAAATAGAAGCCCCGATAAAACCGAGCTCTTCTGCCATAATCGCAAAAATAAAGTCAGTCTGCACTTCAGGAAGGTAGAGATACTTCTCAATGCTTTTCCCAAAGCCGGCACCTGTAATACCGCCGTGTGCAAGTGCAAAATACGAATGCGCTAATTGATAGCCAGTCCCCAAACCATCAAGACCGTCCGCCCAAGGATCGCCGACATTCTGTAGGCGGCTCCAGCGATATGGGGAAAGAAAAACAAACAAAAAGCCTACAATTCCAGCTAGTATGCCAGGGAGAACCAAATGTTTAAGATTGGCTCCGCCGGCAATGATCACCGCAAGAGCTGTCATGCCAAGAATAGCGGCTGAACCGAAATCGGGCTGAATAGCAATAATGCCACAGAACAATCCGACAATGACAAAAACGGGAATCAGCCCTTTTTTAACATCTCGGATATGTTCTCCTTTTTTAGAGATAAGTGCAGCCAGATAAATGATCACTGCAAGCTTTGCAAACTCGGCTGGTTGCAGGGAGCCAATCCCTAGATTAATCCAACTTCTTGCTCCGTTTCTTACAATACCAATCCCCGGAATCAGTACGGCTGCCAGCAGCAAGAAAACAAAAAAAGCAATGCCGACAAAATGCTTCTTATAAAAGGTATAGGGAATATTCATCGTGAATAGCATGAAGATCAAGCCGATGATCGCCCACATTACCTGTTTTTTCATAAAGTAAGTGTCCGTACCGAATTTATCCAGGGAAAAAACAGAACTGGCACTGTAAACAATGACAATCCCAAAACCTACTAGAAAAAGAGTAAGAATAAGGATGGGAAAATCCGGTCTTCCTCTTGTTTTCATATGCTCCTCCGGATATGTAGAATACTGATAAATGTATCAAACTTATTTTTATACTAGTAGTTTACTATACTCTGGCAAGGGAAACAGGGGTATTTTTTACTTTATTTATGATGACAAAAAGTTCAGAATCCGAATTCATCCCACTTTAACAAAGTCTTAACTTGTTTTTAATGTTTATCTTTTAAGATTAAGAGATCATATAAAAGCAATTATGCTCTGGAAGGATGGCGAGTGCCGGAATGCAGGAGAGCCAGTTAAATCAATTGACAAAAGAAGTGGCAGAGATGGCTACCATTGCCCGCTCCGGCTTTTTACAAGCGTGGAGAGCATTTTTGGAAGCAGATCTTGATATGGCAAGAGACGTCATTGTACGCGATGAAAAACTTAATGTATTAGCGGAGAAAATATTTAAAATGAGCTTACGACTCATTGCTCTACAAGCACCTGTGGCCACGGATTTACGTACTATAGGCTCATATTTGAAAATGGTGACTGATTTAGAGCGAATTGGGGACTTATCCGTTTCCATTGCTAAGGTTGTGGTTAGACTGAATGGGGCAGGTTATCATCTTTCATTGTTTGAGATGCCTCTGATGGTCGAGAGAGTAAAAGAGATGTTGGATGTATGTGTGCAAGCGATTGAGAGTGGCGATTTTCGCCGCTTAAGGCTACTCGATGAGATGGACGATGTGATCGATGGGTATTACAGTAAGTGCTTTGACTATATAGAGTGTAATATGGAAAGACAGCCAGAACTAATCAAAGAGGGTGTTCAATTGCTAAAAGTGCTTCAGTCATTGGAGCGGATTGGAGATCATGCAACCAACATTGGAGAATGGTCGCTGTACATGTCTACAGGAAATATTGCTGATCTGAATACGTAAAACGTATAACAAAATAGCGCAAAATAAAGAGGCGATTGTTTATGAGCAGTCGCCTCTTTATTTTTTATGAAGGTGTTTATATTTAGTGTGCTTCCTGTAGAAGCTGATTTAATTCGGCAGGGTCAAATCCTTTGACAGCCTTACCATTGACTACGGTAACGGGAATTCCCATGATGCCGAATGCTTCCACTTCTTTTTGATATTCCTGATTGGACAGGAGATCACGTACTTCAAAGGTATATCCTTTATCAGTTAAATAATTTTTGACCAATTCGCAGGTGCTGCATCCTGGTGCTGAATAAACAATGATCGACATAGTATACCCTCCTTATTACATAGTATTACTTATTATTATATAGCAAATCGAGTGATATAAAAGAGGAGATGCTTTATTACTGTAAAGCTTTATTGTATAAATATTTATATAAATGAATAATAATATTATGAATATTATATTTTTATGGAATTTTATGCAAGTTAAGCAATGATAAAAACATTGGAATATATAGTTTTAATAGGTTGATACCTGTGATATAGTGGAAATAACGTGGAATAAAAGATTTTTTTGTTATATTTTTTATGTATAAAATATGAATAAAATTTGGAGAAGAGGCATTGGGAGGAGGGGTGTGACTATGTCATTTGTGAAGCAGATGAGTATGATATTTGGGGGATGTCTGTTGGTTGCGCTTGGTATTCAGGTTTTAACGGCTTCAGATTTGGTACTTGGCGGTACAGCAGGCATGAGTATTGTGCTGCATCATATTACAGGTTTGTCATTTGGGGCATTATTTTTTCTTATTAATCTTCCCTTTTACTTGTTATCTGTAAAACAACTTGGCATGAATTTTACGCTTAAAACATTTATGAGTGTAACGTTATTATCGATCCTATCCGATGGGATATCGTTTTTACTTGATTTTAAAATTCCATACTCTGTTGTAGGTGCAGTATTAGGTGGATCTTTTATTGGCTTTGGCTTGATTTTACTTTTTCGGAGCAATTCGTCGCTGGGAGGCATTAATATTTTTGCTATGTTCCTCAGCAGACGATATGGTGTAAACCCAGGTAAGACAATTATGATTTCAGATATTAGTATTGTATGCTCCGCGCTTTTCGTATTTGGTTATATACAAATTTTATATTCGGTACTAGCTATCATTGTGATGAGTGCCGTACTGGGTCGTTACCATAAAACTTCACCGATCGAGAAGAACAATAAGCATATTGCGGAGTTAGAAGAGAATTCAGCGGATGCAGTGCTTAACCGTTCGATGACATCCACACAGAATTAATATATAGAATGTAGTAAGCTGCATAATTTGATACGTAGTTATAAGTAAAAAGTGCAGGGAGTCCCTCTGCGCTTTTTATTATGGATAGTATGCCTTACTGTAAAAAAGTATTGACCTTACTGTTTATACTGTGATAAATTATTACTTGCCGTCAAGAAAGGCAAAGCGGTATCTATTTCAAAAGGTGTAAAAAAATTTTTGAAAAAAACACTTGTAATTCCAGAAGAAATGTAATAAGATAATAAAGTCGCCGCTGAGACGCGGTGCAGTGCAAAAGCATAATAACAAGTTCCTTGAAAACTGAACAGTGACACTCGATGTGTGCGAGTAAATATAT